>NZ_RQSN01000015.1:0-29947 GCF_003957265.1 Actinobaculum sp. 352
AATCGTCGCATTACCGGCCACCTGCAAGAGTTTCAGCCACAACTCGGCCGTCGGCTCAATATCCCCGGCCTTGACCGCTTCCAATGTTTCCCCCGCCTGACGAAGCGCCTCCTCAGCCTGTGCGATCTTCGTGTCCCGCAGGGCACCGGCCGCTTCCAACTGTGCTTGCGCGTCCGTAAGGTCCTGTCCAATCTTGACAAGCGCGTGCCCTGTGGCGCCCATCGGCACGAGAACCGCATCCTCCGGGGTGGACACTGTCACCGCCTGCACACCACGGCCCGCCGTGTCCCGCAGTACGCGGACACGGCCACCTTCCGCCGTGACCCCGTCAGCCGAGACAAGCACCGTCTCCCCTTCCGGGGCACCGTCGAATCGGACCTCAACCTTCCCGGTTTCCTCGTCCACGCCGATGACAGTGCCGGACAGTGGCGTGTCCGTCCGCCCGTCCCGACGATCCGCATCATCACTATTCCCAAGGTCCAAATGGATGCTCGGTCTTACCATTGCAGTTCCTCCACGTCGATCCGCATATCCGTTTTCGATGTTCCCGCCACCAATGGCAGCGAGTAGCCTGTGACCCGTCCCGTGACAATTTCCGTGTCGGAGATGGCCTGTATGATGTCGCCAATCTCGATCCGTGGGTCCGGACGAACTGAAATACTGCGTTTCCTGGCCGCGTTGAGTCGTTTCCGCATGTACGTGCCAGCGGCGGCCGTGACCGCCGACTGATCCTCTGCGATACTCATCTGATGGTGCTCCACAAGCCGTCCATACGATCCGGGATCATACGGGGCTTCGTCCGCCGTGGTGATCGCAATCGGTTGCACGCCGTCGGTTTCCTTCCCGTACACGATCCATTGGTTCGCACGCCGGTTCACAGACTCGCGGGGCGCCTCGATCACCACGTCACGGTAGGTGATGTCCGGGCTGCCGCCGTCACGGTGCGGGACCAGATGCAGGTAGCCATCCGCACGGATCAGCATGTCCAGGCCGTACGAGTCGCATAATTCCTGCAATGCTTCAACCCGGCTGGTACCCCACTCGAACGTGCGTGGAATACCCCGGTCCCGGGCGTGGAGTCGGATAGGCAGGCCGGGAGCGAGACGTCGAGCTTCCGAGTAGAGCGTCGCACCGGCTGGCGGGGACGACGGCCACACGGCCGGATTCTCCACGAGCCGCTGCAACAGTCCCACTGCCGTGACCTGTACGCCGCCCGTTTTTTCCGCCCACCCGGTCACCATGTACCGGCCCATGTTGACATGCCACGGCACACCGTCCGCAACCATCCGCACCGTGACGCCGAGTTCCTGCCCGTAGTTATTCAACGGGTCATATGGCGATGTTGGCGTCCAGTCGCGGGGAGCGGTGAACGTCAACTTCTCAGCTGGCATGTTCCCCGCCGACACTTCGAGCAGACTGTCCGTGTTCGGAATCGCCGTGGCGAGGACGCGGCCAGCCCGGTAGGCAACCAGTTCACAATCAACCGTCGCCGCCCACGTCGTTTCAAGGGATGGTCCGAGCCGCATAGTCCCTTCCCTTCCCGTCAGGCTGGCATTCCTGCCAGGTCATGCAGGACGTCGACAAGACTGCCCGTCGTCCACGTCCCATAGGCCTTCTCGTATTCGCCCCATGTGATCACGGGTGCCCGGCCGTGACCTACTGCGACCGTTGGGAGCTCGGTCCATTTCACTGTCCACTGCACGGCACCCGTAGGGGATACGCGGGACGATTCCACGGAATTGATGACGATGGCCCGTGGAGCGGCCATGCCGGGCACGGCACCTCCGGGCGTGAACACTTTGACTCCCGGTGCGCGTAGCAGGTCCCACAGGTCGGTGATCATGTCCGGGTCCCATGAGATGAGGCTCGCTGTGCCTGTCCGGCCGACCTTCCATGCTGGCCATGTCGCATAGCGGCCATTAACCAGCGACACGGACGACGCCCAGTCTTGTCCGTCGCCCGTGTCACGGAGCCACAGTCCGGGAATGGTCCGCCCATGCTCGTTGGTGATCAAGCCGAACCGGGCGCCTTGCCCGTCACGGGTCAAGCTGACCGGGTGACCGTCCACAACATAGTCGGTTGGGATGCCGGGGGTGGCGAGCATGTCGGACAGGTAGACGTGACCGGTCCCGCCTTCGTGTAGGGTCCGCCCGTCCCGCGTGGTGATCGTGCAATCATGCCCGTAAAACGACGGCAGCCCGGAGTGTTTCGCTACCCATGATGTGACTGTCATATGCGGCCTTTCAACGCGGCGATGATCCGTTCTTCAGATACTCCTGCGACGTAGGCGTTGAATTGTTGCCCGTCGGCGTCGAGGGAGAGTTTGGCACCGTCCAGTCCGGCGGCGATGGCCGTCGCAATGATTGACGCCGCAGTGTACGTGCCTCCCGTGGTGACTGTTGGTGTCGCGTTGACACCGCCGTCGGCGTAGGAGCGGATCAACTGGTAGCCGAACCTGGATGCAACCTCGCCGAGAATGGCCGTGGACCGGTCCCGTTTCGAGTTCGCGAGCGGTATGTAGGCTTCGCCGCCGGTTTCGGGTTCTGCCCAGACACGCCACGCTCCGGCCGGTGCGATTTGTGCAACGTGCGGTTCGGTGATGCCGCCGTCTGCGAATCGGCTCGCCCCGGCTCCGCGCAATCCCGACACTCCCGCAGCTATGTTCGCGGCGATCCCCGTCCAATTCATCTTGACGGGGACTGTTACGGGGTTCTGGTTTGCGTAGCGTTGTACTTCGTTGACTGCGCCTTTAGCGTTCGAGTTGTCACCGTTGATGATGACGCGGCCGTTCGTCTCATTGATCGTCGATTCGAGGGATGACAGTACCGTGCGGGCAGGATAATCTTTGCCGTTGATCGTGACCGTCCCCGCGCCCCTGTTGACCGAGTCAATATAGGCCGTGAGAACGTCCGCCGCCGGATAGTCATTACCCTCAATAGTCACGGTTCCTTCCGACGTGTTGACCTTCCCGATCAGTTGGGATAGTGTCATGTCGGCCGGGTACTCGTTCCCGTTAATCGTGACCGTGCCCGTCGTCTCATCAACCTGCAGGCCGAACTCCGCCAACGTCTGCTCGGCGTCGACCGTGTTCCCGTTGATGGAGATCGTGCCTTCCATCTCGTTAATGTCGGTGACGAACGTTTTCGACGTTTGCAGGGCCTCGGCAACGTCAAGATCGACTTTGGTGTGCACCTCGGACGGGATCAGGCCGAGCTTGTCAGCGAGGTCTTCCGCTTCATCCCGTGTCATTCCGGCGGCTTCGGCCGCGTTAATGAAATCGTCTCGGCACTGTTGCATGAGTGCCTGCATGTCTCGGGACGATCCACCAAGTTCTGCCTGTGCGTTGACGTTGTCCATTGCCGCGTCCCGCAGACTGAGAAGCGCGTAGGTTTCCTCAGTGGACGCGCCAGCAACACCGTCCATGGCCTCCATGGTCCGTTCGAGCTGGCTCGCATAGTCAAGCTCAGCTTTCATGGCTTTCGCTGCCGCGTTAGCCTGCTGATTCCGATAGTCGGCCAGCTCTCGAGCGGTAACAAGAGCGTCCCTGTTCGCGTCCGCGACATCATAGACGGCGTCCGCGAGTTGCTCTTCGAATCCGATCTGTATCTTCTTCTGCTCGATACCGTCCTGCACCTCGTTTGACAGGTCCTCATAGGCTTGCCGGATCTGATTGTTCCGGTCAATCGTCACCTGGAATGTTTCACCGTTTTCATCCTTCATCTCGTAGACGGCGTTACGCTGCTTGTTGATCGCTTCCGTGACACGATCATGCGCATCGCCTTCGCGTAGGATGCCGGCCGTGTACTCGGCCTGTGAGATTCCCGCTTCCTTCAGGTCGTCCAAGATACCCAATTCGGACAGTCGGGACGCGACCAGTGCCCGGGTTTGATCCGTGACAGCCGCCGTCGTGTCGTCCAACGAGTCCTTGAACGAGTCGACACGCTGCTTTGCCTCGTGGTTCTCCGACGCGAACGCGGAAATCACGGCAGACAAGCCCGTGATCGCCAAGCCAAGAGCGTTCGACATGAACGCCGTCTTCAACGCATTACCAGCAGCACGGGCCGCCGTACCCAGCCCGTACATGCCGGCCTGTATCGTCGCCACCGGCTTCGCGATACCATTAAGCTTCGCAACATGCAGTGACTCAGTGAAATCAGAGATCGCGCCCTTCGCCGTGTGGAACGCGCCTGTGAACGCCGAGCCGAGGATGTCCTGGACTTTGCCGATCTGGCCGTGGAACATGATGAACGCGGACGCCGCCGTCAGTAGCGGTGCCGGTAGTTCCGACATCCACGAGACGACGTCGGCGACAACACCCACAATCGGGGTGAGGACGTCCACAGCGGACTGTGCCGCCGGGACCAACATCTCGGCGATAGGCACGCCCGCATCCGCGATAGCGGTCGCCAAATCAGCCAACGCCGGGGCGAGCGTGCGGATCGCGTCGGATGCGAACTTCGCGAAGATCGCCGTGATCTCACCACCGGCGACGAGTAGCGGTGTGATCGCCGAAGCGACCTGTGACAGGCCGTCCCGCACTTCCGGCGTGGCCGCCGTCAGGCCGATCATCGCACCCACGACAGGGTTAATGCCAAGTCCGAGCGCGGAGAACGCTTTCCCGAGGATTGGCACGCCCGTGATGAGGCCGCCCATGGACCCGACCACTGCGCCGATCACGGGCGCGTACTGTTTCAGCGTGCCCAGCAGTCCGTCGAATTGTTGCGTGAGCGTGTAGGCGTCCATTGTGCGGATCACGGCCGCCAGCTCTTGCAGTTTCGCGTGAACTTCGTCCAAGGGCCGCTTCCACCGGGTCATGATGATCGTCATGATCGGCTCCGCCAGTGATTGCAAGGCGCGCAGGTTGTCCGCGACGTCGTTAAACCACGTGGTGAGATAGCCGCCGCCTTGCGGGTCCACGAACGGGGCAGAGATGATCGATCCGATGTCACGCCAGGCGGCTTTCACCCGGTCAGCCGCACCGACGAACGTGTCTTTCAGGTTCGCGGCCGCGTTCTCGTACTTCTCCGACATGCCCGTCGTTAAATAGTCGAGGAAGTCCTCGGCGGATATTTTCCCTGCGGAGATCATTTCACGGACTTTTTCACCGGTGATGCCCATCTGGTCACCGATGATCGTTGCCGCGTCGACGCCGCGTTGTCCGAGTTGCAGCAGGTCTTGGCCTGTGACTTTACCGGCGGCGGACACTTGGGCGAGGACGAATGCGAGATCGGCTATCTGCTGGTTTGAGCCACCGGTCGCGGCGACAGCGTCTTGGATCGCGGACAGCATCGGAATGACTTTTTCCGCTGCGACACCGAATCCGAGGAGCTGCTGCTGTGCAACGAGGAACGTGTCCCTGGCGAACGGCGAGTTCCGGGCGAAGTCGTCAAACTTGGCCAGCTGGGCGTTCGCCGCCTCAGTGGAGCCGAGCAGAGTTGTCAGCGCGGCCCGTGAGGACTGCTGTAACTGGTTATACGAGGTGCCGACTTTGAACAGGGACGTGATCATGCCACCGGTGGCGGCCACACCGGCCGTGGCAATCGTCGTGAACGCGGTCGCGGTCTTCTTCAGCCCGGATTCGGCTTTGCCGAGCGCGGAGTCAAACTTTGACGTGTCAGCGGTTAGGACGGCCTCAAGTTCACCAACAAGCATTTTCGGGGCTGTCCTTCCGTGAAGCGTGTGAGTTTTAGGTGGCGAATAGGATGTGGTGTAGGCGTGTGCCGGGACGTGCCGCGACCGCGACAATCCGCGCATACAGCCACGGCCATGTCCGGTGAAGTGTCGGGTCGTCCACGTCCACGCCGAACGTTTCGTGCAGGTCGACGCAAATATCGGCCCAATGCTCGACGATCATCTGCGGTGTGAACACGGCAACCGGCCCACCCTCGGCGGTCGCCGAGGGTGGTTCAGGGCGTAGGCTGGCCGGTGGCCGATAGTCCGGGTAGATTCCGTTCTCGTCCGGTTCCCCTACCCCGTAGGCCGCCCATTCTTCGAGCGTTTCGAGCCTTTTGGGCGCATACCGGCCTTCTCGGCGGGGATCCCGACACGGGTTTCCACCCAGTTATCTGCCGCTGACTTCCCGGCGACCCAGAACATGAACGCGTAGAAGCCCATCACGTGCAGGTCGTCGCCGTTAATACCACCGGCGATGAGCTGGTCGTAGATGGGTTTCGATAGGGCGATCTCTTCAATGTCGCGGGTTTCCGTATCGATGACGTGTTGCAGGTCCGGGTTCGTTGCCACCGCTAAGGGCGTGCCACAGGTTGGACACACGTCGCTCGGGTCACCGTCAAGTGCGGACCGGGCCAGCTGCGTGTAGATCGCCGTGAGGATAAGTCCGTCCTCTTTCGGTGGCGGTGGAATAGTGACGTCGGTGCCGTCTGGTGCGGTGATGACCAGTGGCGGGGTGAACATGCCAGACAATGACGGGGCATGGTTGGAAAGCGCGGGCACGATTTTAGACCTCCAAACGGGAACGTGGGGCTGGTGGGGGTGCGTGTGGGGTGGTGAAAGGAGACAGAAAAGCCCACCCCACACGCTGGCTTATTACTCGCCGGTGCCGGGTGTGGCTGCCGGGTTCGTGATCTTACGGCGCGGGCCTTGACCGTTCAATGTGACAGTCCAGCCGCCTAGTGAGGCGTTGTCCGTGTTCTGGCGGGCGAACGCGTTCACGGTGGCATCCAGTTCGTAGGCGTCGTTCGGGTTCGCTGTGCCCGCGGCGGGCTTGTCATAGTAGCGGACTGTCACAGTCGCCTTCGTACCGGTCGCGTCCGGTTCGTTCGCTGCGAGCAGTGCTTCCACTTCGGGCAGGTATGCGCCGTCCGCGAGACGATGGCCTTGCACGTTGAACGTGAGGGACGCGGTCTCACCGACCTTCACCGGGTGGTCTGCGCCCTTGTCATCGTAGGTGGCACCGTCCAGCTCTTTCGCGGATACGGTGGGTTGCACGGCCGAGATGAACCGGATCGGCTGCCATGAGCCATCCGTGAGCTTAATATCGACGCCGTATTCGTACGAGAATGTGTAGTCGCCGGTGGGTTGAGACATCTCTCTTTTTCCTCTTCTCTAGTTGGTTGATAGGTGGATTTCGTAGTTGTCGGTGCGTTCGTCGAGGAGCGTGTCGGGGTCCGCGCCGAGTTGAGCAGTGGACAGGTGACGGCACCGGCCGACACGGACCGTGCCGGTCCATGATTCGGCGTGGACGCCATGCAACGCGGCGGCGGCCATGTCAGCGAGGGGGTCCGCATCATATGGTGCCCGGGTGCGTATTTGCACGTAGGCGACCTGTCCCGGAAGGGACGGGTCGGGGGACAGTGTCATGTTGTACACGTTGACCGCGAACGCCGTATCCGGGGTGGCTTGGAGCCGTTTGACGAATACGGGTGGTAGTCCGTTGTCGGGTAGTGGCCGGTCGGGTCCGTCCCATGCTGCGATGTGGGCGGTCGCGAGCCGGGTTGCGACAGCGTCGATCACGTCCGTGTGGGAGATCATTTGAGCGCTTTCTGTTCCTCTGCTGCGATGAGTCGCATGAGCGTGTCATGTTCGTCTCGTAGCGGGTTTTCGAGGTATTTCGCGTTGCCTCCCTTCGGGTGACGGTAGCCGGTTTCTTCGTGTTGGCGGACCGCGTAGGGCGTGTTGAAGGAAACGACTTGTGTCATGCCCGCGTCGAGGGCGGTTGTTGCGGCGGAGCCGCGTAGGATGCCGTCACGGATCGGGGTTTGGTTGACCGCTTCGGCTTTCAAGTGTTCAGCGGCGAGTGATAGGCCGCGTATGGTCGCGGTCCTAGCGGCGGCTTGCGCGCGCTGACCGTACCACCGCATGCGGAACGTTGTAGCCATGAGACTCTCCTTAGATGAGGTGGAGTATGCGGAAGCCGGGCATGTTGAGGTTGGCCGGGTCGGCGTGGTCGATCATGATGACACGGCATTCCCGGCCGGATGGAAGTGTCACGGTTGCGCCTTCCGGCACGGTGGGAGCGTCAAGGGGGATCGCGGCCTGCGCGGTCGTGTTGGTGTGCTCACCCGTCCGCGCTGTGACCACTTGGGACCGTTCAACGACGAAACACCCTTCGATGGTGAATGGTGTGCCGCCGGTCGGGCCGCGTGGGGTTTGCACGGGGATCGTGACGGTAATCGTGTGAACACCGAAGATGGAGAGAGGGTCAAGCATGGGTTATCCGATCACTCGTATCGTGCGGGTGGACAGGCCAGCTTCTGCGAGGATGAGGAGTGCTTCCGGGCAGAGGTTCCCGGCGGCGTTGGCGCGGGCCGTGGTTTTCGTTGTGGTGTCGGCGAAGGTCATGGACCCGCCGAGGAGCGCGGCGGATGCGACGACGGTTCCGGCTTTGGACACGTTCTCATGCGGGTCAATACCGGTGGTTGTCCAGTACACGATTTGGGCTGCTTGAGCGTCGAGGACGGCTTGCCGTCGTGTCGGATCGGTGGGGGTTGGCCGTCCGGCGAGGTAGGTTCGGACGAGGACGCGGGCGGCGTGGAGTAGTCGGGGTGTGATCTCGTCGGGGTTGAGCGGGTTGCCTTCACTGGTGGCCCAGTCGGTGACTGTCTGCGTGGTGGCGTATAGGGTGGCGTCCATGGGTGTTGTCCTTCGAGTGGCGGGGTGTCTACCCTACCCGGTTCCGTCGGGTTTCCCCTCGTGCCCGCTAACCATGACGGTTACGGGTAGGGCAGACACGTCTTATTTGCCGGTCTTTTTGCCGACTGGTTTGTTGGCCGGTTTCTCCTCCACCGGTTCCGGTTCGAGGGTGGTGATCGTGTAGCCGTGCCGGGCGAAATACGCCAACAGTATCGGATCATCCGTCACCGTCTGGCCGTCCACGAAACGCGCCGTGCCAACAACGCCTTCATACCCCTCAACAGGGGCCTTGACCTGCGCCAACGTGATCACCGCACCTTAATGTTGCGGAATACGGCGGCGGCCTTCGTCGCCTTCAACGCGACGGCGACCGGGCCAAGCTCAACTTCGCCACGCTTCACCGCGCCGGACGTGGTGAAGTCAGGCAGCCACTGCCGGACCATGTTCCCGCCGTTCGTGGTCACGCCGTGGAAGCCGTCAAGGCCGACACGGTAGGCGTACAGGTCCGTGAGCCCGGTCTGCTGGGAACCGGCAACATTACGGGACTCGGTCGGGATGATCGGCTCGTTCACACCGTCCTTGTCACCGGCGTCAACGAGGAGAATCCCACCGTAGTATTCCCGTTCAATCGGACGGCCGTTCTGACCGGCCAACCCGTCCACGGGGGAACGCGTGTACGCGTTCGCGCGGCGCACGGCGGCACGGACACGCGCCAGAGAGGCCTTGTTACCCACGATCACGGTGGGAGTGCCGTCCAGTTCGGCGAGGAACTCGTCGAGCGCGTCCAACGCCTTGTATTCGGCGCGCGTGTTGGTATCGAAGTCGGTCCAGTCGGTGACTTCGGTCGCACGGAACTCGGTTGCGGAACCGGTCAACGCCTTGTCCAACCCGTCGAACCCGTACTGTTCAACGGCGGTGTCACCGTTGATGACGGCGTCCTGGAACTTCGCGTTCGCAGCCTTGATCTTCTGCTGCATGTTCAGCGTGACCGCGCCGGATGCTTCCGCGCCGAGCGTGGCGATGACACGGTCCACGTCGAAGGAGCCACCGAGGACGGCAAGATCAACCGTATATCGCTGCGTGGTCACGTTCTGCGGCTCATACTCGGTGTTCAGGGCACGGAACGCGGCCGTGGGCTGTGTGATGAGGCGACGGTACCCGTAGGTGAGTGTCGCCCCGCCAGCTGCCGGGGAAACGGCCTGGTCGAAGATCAGGGAGTCGAGGATCGCGGATCCCTTACGGAATTCGTCGATGACGGCCAAGTCCATGTCTTCCTGCGTGTTGTTCTTGGCCTCTTCAAGGGTGATAGCGGCCATGGCAGCCTATACCTCCTAAGGTTATTGTTTCGCCTTGTAGACGCGGGCGACCGCGTCGGCGAGGGATGTGGATGGTGTACGGTTTTCGCCGGTCCCGCCGGCGTGTTCTACCGTTGATGTCCCGGTGGCCGCCTGGGTGCCGGGAGAGAATTTGGGGTGTTCGGTGACGAACGTTTTGATCGCGTCGGTTAATGCTTTCGTGTCGGTCGTGTCGATGTTTGCGATGTGTCGGGTGAAGGCGGCGGAGTCGAGGAGCATGTCGACGTCCGCGATTCCGTTTCCGGCCCGCATGATTGCGATCTGGGTTTGTGCGGTCTTCGCGGTGGCCTTCTCGGTTTCGAGTTGGGCGGTGACTTCTTCGATGGTGGGTTGCTTGTTGTCGTTGGTGACGCCGAGTGCGGCGAGAATCTTTGTGAGGATGCCTTGTTCTGCTTCTTCGGCGGCTTTCGCTTTCGCGTTGACACGGTCGGCCGCGTTTTCTTTGCGGAGCTGGCCGATCATGGCGTGTAGTTCGGCGACGTCGGTGGGCAGGTTGTTGTCCGATGGTTTGGCTTCGGCCAGCTTGCCGCCTTCGGCGGGCTTGTTCTCGGCCGGTGCGGGTGCCGGTTTCGCTTCCGCCTGCTTGTTCTCGGCCGGTGTTGGCGTGGCCGCCTGCTTGGCTTCGGCCGGGGTCGGTGTGGGATCAGGCATGATCTGTTCCTTTCTTTGGTTACGTGTACACCCGGACGTCGGGTGCTACAGGTGCGGATGGTCGACGGCGCTCATAGGCCCGTCCCGGCCGTCGTACTTGTTCACGGTCCGACTGGCGGGCCAACTTCGGATAGTCATCGAGTAGGGCACGGATTTCCGACTGCCAGCGGCGGATACGCCGGTTCGTCCGCTTCCCCGTCCCGGCGAGAGATAGTTTCTCGGCGCGGATGCGCCGTTCCAGCTCGCGTTGCCGTTGCGACGCCTCATAGGTCGCATGGTCACGATGCGGGGTGACAGGTTTTGACACGCCGGGAATGTGCAGGGTGAACGTGTGCCCACAATTCGGATGGAACAGCCCGGCCTGTTTCGCGTGCTCCATCGTCCCCGCAACGGTGACGGTGGCGGTGCCGCCGAGCGGGTTATCCATGGTGTGTGTCCCCGAGGGTGTCTGCCCGGTCAACGATAGGATCGTGCCTTCCCACGGGGTGCATTTGTCGCACGAGTAGCCGTGCCCGGACACTTGGACGAGGTCATATCCGGCGGCCATCAGTTGGGCTTGGTAGCCGTATCGTTGTGCACGGGCCGCGCCCGTGCGCACGGCCATCTCCGTGTAGGCGTCAATTGTCCACCGGCGGCCGGACCGGTCACGGAACGACCGGATACCCCGACGGGTGAACTCGGCGAGAGCGTGCTCCATCGCCTCCGATTTCGTGGCCGTACCCAACGCCAGCTCGGCCACCGGTGCGGACATGATCGCATGGTAGGCGTCGAGCGTGTCCCGCAGGATGAACGTGGGCAGTGTGGTCAAGTGTCGGAGCGTGTCCAATGCGATCATCGTCAGCCCGTTGCCTGCCATGGGTGTGAGCCGACTGTTCGGATCGGCACGTGTCAGGTCAATGTTCGCTGCGGACTGGCCCTCAGCGGCGGCCTGGTCGAGCACGGCCTGCGCTTCGGCAAGCACATGGTCCCAGTTGTCAGACAGGATGCGTTCCAGTGTGGCACGGAGCCTGGCAATGTCAGCGAGTTTCGTCACGTCCCACGCTGTTGACCCTTCCCCGGACCGGACAGACTCGACGATCTTCTCGATGAGTTGGTATTCGACGAGGGTGACGAGTCGGGCGGTTCGGGCGGCGAGGATCGGGGGAAGGTCCGGGTCCACATGTCACCTTCTTTCGTCGATGTCGTGCCCGCTGTCGTGCCAGTCGTCCGGGGATGTGATCGGGGAATCCTCCGAGATACGGGCGACTTCGGCGTCCACGTCCTCTTGTGACCAGTCCGGGTGGATCATTTGCACGGCGATCTTCGTCGAGAGTAGTTCCGCGTTTTTGAGTGTGGACACGGTTTGTGCGAGCTGGGCGGACGAATCACGGGCAAGGTCGGGCCAGTCCACGCTGACCGTGTCCGGTTCAAGGCTGGCAGTGCCGAACACGGTCCGGTCAACGTCGAGGAGTTTGCGTAGCGTGGCCTGCAGTGCGGGTTTCTCCAAGCGGATTTTCCGGTTCCGTGTGGTGATCGTCGTGGCCTGGCGGGCGCGGACCTCGGTCGCGGTGATGTCCGCGTCGGTCACGTCATCCCCGAATGTGGATGCCGAGTATCGGGCGGCGCGGATGATACGGCGCATCAGGTCGGCGGCGGTTTCCGCGTGCTCGTGGACCCGGATCGCGAACTGTGACGGGTGGATTGGTAGTCCGTTGGCTCCGGCGAGACTGCCGGTGATGCCGGACAGCGGGGCGTAGATTTCCTGGTCGAGATCGAACACGCGTTCACCGTTCGCGTCCGTTTCAAGAATGTTCTCGTCAGCGAAGACGCGGGCCTTACCAAGCCGAATGTCACGCATCCACGAGTTGTAGACCTCGTCGAGTGCGTCCATGAGTGGTTCCACTCCGGAGTCAAGATCGGACCTGCCAAGGCTCGCGGCCTGTGGGATGTGTCGCCAGCGGCGTTGCGGTGTGACGTTCGGAAAGTAGGTGACGAGCAGGCCGGGGCTGATCACATCGACGATTTCCCCGTCCGTGTTGACCATGGCGGCCAGTGGTTCGGTGGCCGGATGGTCTTGCAGTGGGATCGGGTGGCCGATGTTGGTGGTGGTGCCCTGGTAGAGGGCGTGGTAGACGTGCCCGTTGCCTTGCGTGTCGAGTTCGTGGCGTTCAACGTGGCGGAGAATGCCCGTATAGTCGGAGTGGATGATGGTCCAGAAGGTGACGGCGGTTAAGTGTCCCCAGCGGAATTCGGGTAGGGCGACGTCGGCGGCGACGGTGGAGATGAAGGGACGGTCTGAGATGGCCGTGTCCCATGAGACGCGTTGGAAGCGGCCGCCGAACACTGCGCCCAGCTCTGCGCCTTCGAGGAGTCGTTCGAGTAGGCCGTCGTTGACGTATTGGCCGAGCCTGTCCTCGGTCGCCTGGTGGTCGGAGGTGATGGTTGGCGGGTCGGCGTAGAGCAAGTCCGCTGACGTGGTGCACAGGTCGGTGGCGACGGGCACGTGCACGTCGGGCCGGGACGGGCGGCGTGCCTGGTCGTTGTTGTTCCTGCCCCAGAAGAAGCGGGATGCGAAACCTGCGATGCCGGTGCGGCGGGCGGGTTTGCGGGTGTTGGTCTGGTCAGCGTAGATCGCGTGCAGACTGTCCGTGTCGCCTTTCCACCATGCTTCCCACCGGTTCATGTCGTCGAGGACGGGCCTCCAGTCGCGGGGTGGCCATTCGGTGTTGGTTGCGGGTAGCGGCATTATTTCTCCCGGTGGTGTGTGGTGACGTGGCGTCGCCATGTGCGTTCGGTGGTGGCGATGGCGTAGCGGAGTGCGTCGAGTGAGTGGTCGTCTTTTTTCAAGGGCCGGTCTTCACCGGCGGCTTGGGCTTTCGGGTCCCACGTGTAGCCGGTGATTTCTTTGATGACGCCTTGGCATCGGTCGGAGATTTTCAGCCAGCCGGATTTGAGGCCGTTGGCGACGAGTCGGATCCCGTCGGTCACCGGATTGTAGGCGTCGAGGATGGGTGGTGCGCCGTCTTGGCGCATTTGCACTTTGAGTGACGCGGCGGCCGGGTCGATGATCGTGTAGGCCGGTTGTAGGTCCTCTTGGTTTGGTGTGTGCTCGGTGTTGTGGAGCCAGTTGAGGATCGCGCGGGATTGTTCCGCGTCGGTCCACGCGGTCTGTCCACGGTTGGTGTCGTCGAGTCGCCATTCGTCGACGGCGTAGAGCCGGTGGTCCTCGCCGAGGCCGAGGAGTATGGCGGATGTCGGGTTTTGGGTGCCGTAGTCGATGCCGAGGCAGATCATGTTGGTGATGCGGGGTAGATCATCCCATGGGATGACGTGTTTGGCGGGGTCCCACATGTCGTAGATTGCGCCTTCGGCGGCGGCCCATTCGCCGAGGATGAATCGGCGGTACCAGAGTCCCGTGTATTCGCGTTTGATGGAGTCCTTGTACTCGTCGGATAGTGACGGGTTGTCGTCGAGCGTGAAATGGTAGTAGCGCCAGTTCGGGTGTTGGTCGAGTCGGTCTAAGTATTCCGTTTTGAGCCAGTGGGATGGAGAGTCGGGGTTAGTGGTGCCGAGTAGGATCGCGCCGGGTGGGGACATGCGGGCGAACATTTGCTTGATGAAGTTTTCGGGTAGGACCGTGAGTTCGTCGCCCATGGCGGCGGCGATGGTCATGCCTCGGATGCGTGATTCTGCCCGGTTGTCGTTCGCGCCGATAATGTCAACTTTCCGGCCGAGGATGGTCGCGGTGGGTGCGCCTTGCCGGTAGGTGACGAAGGGTGCGATGAAGGCGAACGTGTCTTCGTTTTCGATGGGTGCGAAAATGTTCCGGTAGATCGTGTCGGTTGATTTGCCGAAGATGACGAAGTTGCCGCCTTTGGGCGGGTCGGCCATGATCGTTGCCCAGCGGAGAATGAATATATAGGTTTTCCCGGAGCGGACGGAGCCGTCGAGGATGTTGACCCGGCCGTCACTCTTCGCTAGTGCCAGTGCTTGTTTCAGGGATAGTTTCGTCGGCAGGTTCAGTTTCATCGTAGCCGTCCACTACCTCCTTCACGCTGGTGAGGAAGCCGGTGAGGGCTTCCCGCATTTTCTGGGTTGAGTCGTCAGTTTCGACGCGTTCGTAGAGTCCGAGGAGCCGGGCCCGGTGGTCCATGATCCGCAGCGCCGTGTTCACGGCCGCCGGGTCACCACGGGACGCCAGGTCATAGGTTGCGGCTTGCAGGTCGTCGAGTCGGTCTAGTTCGAGGGTGCGTAGCGCGTCAGCTTCTTCTTTCGGAATGTTCGCGAGTTCGGTTCGGACGGCTTTGTGGGCAGATGCGACGGACTTGTATCCGATTTCTTGGGCGATGTCCCGATAGTTCCAGCCGGCGCGGCGGAGTTCGAGGGCGCGGCGGCGTTTTTCAGCGGCGGTGGCGAGCCGGTTGGTTTCATTGCCCATGATGTTCGCTTTCTGGTCGGGCTGATCCCCCACGCTTGGGTTGGCGTGGGGGATGTGGGGTTATCGTCCGCGGATGCGGTTGATGATGCGTCGGACGATGTTCGGGGGAGACGGGGATGATGTTCCGCCGATGAAGGATGCGGCGCGGCGTGCGGTCGTCGCGGCGCGTGCTCCGAGGTTTGTGAGGGCGCGGCGCATGGTCACCTCCTTTCGGTGGGTTGGTGGTTGGGTGTGGTTGTGCCCCACCGGGCCGGGTTGGCGGGGTGGGGCACTTGCTGGGTGGCGGGGGTGGGGGTTATTGGTTGGAGAGTATGTGGTCGACGATGCGGCCGTCGAGGTATTTGTCTCCGTGGTCGATCAGGTCCCATTTGCGGAGAAATTTTTCTTTTTCTTCGCGGCTGGGGAAGCATACGGCGATCCAGTATTCGGAGTCGGTGGCTTGGCGGAATCTGTTTTCTTCGGCTTTGGCGCGGTCTCGGTAGGATTGTTCGAGGGCGGAGAGTTCGCGGGCGGAGTCGGTTTCGAGGTTGTCGGTGTATTCGACATTGGCGAGTGGGTCGACTGGTTTTTGGCGGCGGCCGGTTGGTGGGGTTCGGGGTGCGGGAGTGCGCCGGGTGGTGGGTGCGGTCCGGTTTTTCGGGGTTGGGGGTTTGCGGGCCATTATGAGTTCTCCTTTGTCATCATGTTATGGCGGAATATTTCGAGTTCGGCGAGGGGGAACCAGTCGAGGACGCGCTGGTAGTCAGCCGGTGCGTGTTCCCGGAGTGGGCCGAGGAATCGGTAGTCGAGTCCATCGAAGGACCGGCCGAACCACTCATAGTCGACGGGCAGGCTTATCCCATGCCGGTTGATGATGTCGAGGACTTCGGCTTTGAGGTAGTCCGCGATGGGGGATACTTTCCGGGTGGCTGGTTTCATGACGCCGTGTCGGACGAATGAGGCGCGGCGGACGATGGAGTCGGCGGCGCGTACCCCGTCCGCGATCCACGTGTCCTCTTCGAGGCCGAGGTCCTGTCGGATGAGATACCAGAGTGTCTCATAGTCTGGGGTTGGGAATTGTGCGGCCTCGATGAGCGCGAGGCGCTCCGGCGGTTGGAATACGAAGTTGTTGAGTGCGCGGAAAATGAAGGGATGCGGATATCGGTGGATTCTTTTGCCGAGTTTGTCTTCGAGCATGGCGATGTCATCCTCGAGGAAGTCGAGGAGTCGGCCTTCCCGGTCCGGTGGGACGGGGTACATGTAGGCGAGGACGGTTTCCACGCCGGCTTCGGCTAGTGCGAGTTCGCAGGCGATTGCGTCTTTGCCGAGGGACATGGAGACGCAGACGGGCCGGTTTTCTGCTTTGAGTTGGGCGATGATCTCGGCGCTGGTCGGTTGGCCTTTGATTATGGTCGGCATGGGCGATTCCCCCTCTCACCACTAATATTTTCTGTCATGCTCCGAGTATATACATTATCGGAACTGTTGTCAAGTGGTGATTATGTGCATGTATACTAGCGAGTATGAGTACTCTTGATGATCTTCGCGAGGTCGCCGCGGCGGTCGCTGAGCTGGAAGCGGTCATTGCCCGTCGGAATCTGCTCATCGTGCAGGCCCGAGACGAGGGGCTGCCGTGGGATGCGATCTCGGAGGCGTGCGGGCTGGCCCGCCAGTCGGCGTATAACGCGTACCAGCGGGGAATCGCGATCCGTGCGACACGCGCCCTTCGCGAGGCGACGGGAGACTGATCACCATCCTTCGGTGTAGTGGTTTTCCGGTTCGAGCGATACGGTGATCCTGTTGTCAGCGTCCGGGGTTGCCGTGATCTGCCATGCGAGGTGATTTCCTTGATCGACAGTCACGATTAGTTCGTTGGAGTCTCCGGGGATGGTTACGTCTGCGGATGCGGTGCACGTGTCGCCGACTGCAGCGCCAGCGAACTGCTCCGGGATCGTGGCTTGTGCGAGGATCGTGTCGTCGCGTGCGGCCACTGTAATATCAACGTCGATCAAGAACGTGCACGTGGCACTTCCGGTCTCGCGGAAGAAGAACGCGTAAAGGCCACTGTCCGGGGTTAGTGGATCGTCGGTGAGTGTGACGGTTATCTGCTGTGGTGCGGTGGTGGTCGCTTTGATCGTGGTTTCCGTGGCCGTCGTGGCGGGTAACGTCGGCGTGGTGCTCGTTGTGTCGCTTGTGCCGCATGCTGTGAGCATGGCGGCGGCGAATAGGGCGGTGAGACGTGTAATCCCCGCCCGGTAGTGTCTCTGCAACAGTGCGCCACTCATGATAGTAGTAACTGTGTCCGGGCGGGGATTTTGGGTACACTTCGAACCCGAAAATAGTATGCATGATTTCAGCGTGCGCTGCAAGGCGTTGTCACGTCGGCGTGTCATCGTGGTGTCTCCTCCTGAGTGTCTGCCGGTAGTCTACCGGGTTTTATTGGGATGTGTGCGGTGTGCACGTAGCGGACGCCGTCGATACGGATCGGTGTGAGATGGCCGCGTTGTATCCATGAGTACACCGTGGCTTTGGGGATACCGAGTCGGGGAAGGGCTGTGATGGGAATGAGCGTGTTGGTGTCTCGGGCGGCTTGTAGGGCGTGCCCGTAGGCGTCTTGCCAGGATTGTTCCGTGTACGCGGTGCCGCACGTGTGGCACAGCTCCCAATCGGTGAACCCGTCGTCGAAGGGGTAGCGGACTAGCCGGGTGCCATCGTTTGGGCAGGATCGGCCGGATGGTGCGGGGTCTTGTCCGGCGAGGTGTAGGGCGATGGAGTGGACGCGGCGTATCTCGCCGACGGAGGCGTCCCACGTGTCAGAGTCGAGGGCACGGTACGCATGCTCGGTGTGGTCTGCTAGCCAGTCGCACGCATGCCGTGGCCCGTCTGGTCGGGATCCAATCCCTTCGTAGCCGAGTTTTTCAGCCCATTCGTCGGCGATTTCGGCGAGGATTTCCCGGCATCCGTCCGCCGTGCGCACCTGCCCGGTTTCCCAGTCGTCCGTGATCGCGTCGAGTCCGTGGGGCAGGCTGCCGGGTAGCGGGGTGCCGCCGGTCGCGGGCCGTGGGGACCTGATGCCGATCAGGTCGTCTGGGGCCGGGACTTGAGAGAGTAGGTCGGCGATGGTGTCGAGGATGAGCCGGGCTTGCCGGTCGGGCGTGATCTGGTTGGTCATGTGTGCTCCGGGTTTGGTTGGAATCCTGCGGCCTGTCGGGGTTCCAGTTTGTCGCAGGTTTCCTCGGTGTCGTCGTATTGGTCGGTGTCGATGGTGATAGTGATTCTCACTGCTGGCCGTCCTCCGGGTTGGCTAGGGCTAGTAGTACGTCTGCGTGGCATGGCTGGTCGGGCGGGCAGTAGCAGGCCAGGTCGTGCCCGCCCAGCTCGGCACGGATACGCCCAATGCTCGGCGGGACGCGATACAAGGTTGGGTCGTAGTCGAGACGCACGACGCCGTTGAGCCAGCCGGTGTACCATTCGACGGCTTGGGCGGCGTCCCGGATGGTGGGACGGGCTTTGTCGCCGCGTGCGTGGGATTGGTAGGGCATGTGTTGGCCGATTATGGCGGGGTTGCCCCAGCGTGTGGGGCGGCCGACGTACCGGGCGGGCTTCCCGCAACCGCAACCACAGAGAGGCATCTTCCATCCCTTCTCGCGGCGGCGCTGCACGCGTTTCGGCGTGTAGGTCATAGTGCTAATGACTCCTTGAGGTAGCGTTCGACGTCGTCTAGCGCGGCCTTGTAACCGTCCTTGTAGGAGCCCGGCCCATCGTCTCTGAGATAGTGCGCCTCATGTCGTAGCTCGTTGAGGACAGTCCGAATGTGCTTGGGGAGTGTTTGGCCGCGCAGTCCCTCGATCTGCTCAGATATTCCGAGTATGGCCCCTGTCAGTGCCGAGGTCTGCGCTGTCGCCGTGCTTACATGTTGGGTGGCGTCGCGCAGCAGCGCTGCAAGGTCGGGGCTAGCTTGGTCGTCCTCGCCGGTGTCGGTTGGCTCGTAGATATCGGCGAAGGCGGTTTCCGTGTAGAGTCGGAGCGTGTAGTTCTCGTCCAGGACAAGCCAGTCGCCGGGCAAGATAGCTTTATGTTTGCGATGGGAGCTTATGAGTATGACGTGTTCGAGGACCACGTATTCGATTTCTTCGTCGGCCTCGGCAGTGTCAAGCCATGCGGTGGTTTCGGGGATGCTCTTATGTTGGATTGCTTCAACGTAGCGGGTTCGTGTTTGGAATCGTGTCATGATGTATGTCCTTTCGCGGGATTGATAGGTTTAGAAGGGTGGCATGTCGTTGAGCGCGCTCTGCTGAGCGGTGCCGTCCTGTGGCGGGGCCGCCCACGGGTCATAATCCGAACCACCCTGCGGCGCGTTATAGGTCGCCTGCCCGCCATAGCCGCCAGCCGACTGCTGCGTGTTGTACCCGCCATGATTCCCGGATAGTTTCGTGACCTGTGCCCGGGCGTAGCGCAGCGCCGGGCCGATCTCGTCCACGGCCAGCTCTAGCGAGGTGCGCTGCTGCCCGTTGTGCTCATACGAGCGGACCGTGAGCTTCCCGGTGACGATGACCCGCGTCCCCTTCGTCAGGGTTTCGGCGACGTTCTCGCCGTATTCGCGCCACACCGAGCAGCGGACGAACATGGCTTCGCCGTATTCCCACTGGTTCGACTGGCGGTTGAGGGTACGTGGCGTGGAGGCGACCGTGAAGTTCGCGACGGGGATCCCCGCCTGTGTGAAGCGGAGTTCGGGGTCGCCGGTCAGGTTGCCGATGATCGTGATGTTCGGTTCGTTTGCCATGGTTTATTTCGCTTTCTGCCGTGATTTCGCGGCGATGTGTTGACGGATCGGACTGGTGTCTGGAAGTGCCGCGAAGGCGTCAGCCATCGCGGTTGGGTGTTCTCTGCGGGATTGTTCGATTCGGGCACGTTCTCGGTCTCGTGCTTCACGCTCGGCACGTCGTTCGGCGTCCCGTCGAGCGTTGGCGGCGGCGTTGATGTCGGCGACGGATGCCAGCCCGGGCGGTGTGTCGCCCGTTGGCCATGCTTGGCGTAGCCAGCGGGAGAACGCGGCGTCCCAGTCGACGTAGCGTTTCCCGGCCGCTTGTGCCCAGTCACGGAACTTCTCGGCTTCGAGGAAGCAGGAGACGCCTTGACGGTCTGCGAGGGTGGCGTGGTCGGGTGTGGGGTTCCAGTCTGCCGGGAGTGGGCATGGTTTTCGTTTGGTAGGCGGTGGGGTTGTGTGTGTGGATGGGTCTGGTGTCGTGTCGGCGTCGTCAAGGGAGACCACAGAGGGTTTATATTCTCTTCTCTTCTCTTCTCTTCTGGTATTACGGTTCGTATTACTAGCCGTAATACGGTTCGTATTACTCGACGTATTACGTTCCGTATTTTTCCAGCGTGCGGCGACGGCTTTTTTGCCGCGCTGGGACGCCTTCTCGAGGTCAGCGGCGGACGGTTGATGTTCCAGAAAGTCGTGTATTTCCGCCATTCCGCCGGGGTGGTTGATCCACAAGCCAACCTCGAACAGTGCGGTGATCGCTTCCTCGCGTCGGACGCGTGCCAGGCGTTTGATGACATCGACGGGGAAGAGTCCGTCGGTGCGGGATTCGTGCGCGTAGCAGATGGACTCTATCCACGCTTCGCGCGCTTCACGTACTACATCTAGTACTACGTCTTGTAATACGTCGGGTAATACATCTGGTAGTACGTCGGGTAACACGTCGGTGAGGTAGCGTTCGACCTGGAACCATTTAAAGTTCCGCATGAATGCGACGTCGAATCGGACGTATAGGCGCGTGTCTCGGCTCATCATGTCCCCTTCTTTTTGTTCGTGTGGTTGCTGTGGCCCGTACCGGCGGGACACGGGCCACAGCGGATGAAGGATTTAGTAGATATTGATTACGGGCGCGGTGCCGTAGTAGAACGAGATATCCGCCGCGATATTGTCAAGACCGTTCTCAATGGTTTCGCAGATTGATCGGAACTCGTCACGCTTCGTTTCGCGCACGTCGTCAATCAGCAGCTTCATGAGCAACGTCTTGTCCTTGATCGTGAAGAACCATCGGGCGTACATCATCCGCAGTTGGCCGTGCTCGAAAATCTGCGTTCGGAAAGTGATCTGCTCGGGCAGGCTCGACTGTCCCGCGACCTGCTTCTCACCGATCGTTTCGATGTAGGAGATCGACCGTTCCCCGTTCTGCACGTTCTCCACAGACGTGAAATCCACGTTCTTCGTCGCCTGGAACGTCATAGCGTGCTGCAGCATTTTCGCTGCGGACGGGGTCACGAACTCTGAGTAGTGATCGACGATGAAATCGCCGAGCTGGGCTTGCCGCACGTACTCACGGTCTAATGCTTCCCATTCTTTCCATGTGTCCGTGTGAATGAGTTGTAGGGAGACTCTATGCTGGCGGAGTCCGCGACTGTCGCCGTCGTAGGCGTCAATGATAGCCGTGACCTTCCCGTGTTCCACGTCCGCCCATATTTCAGTGCCGTCCATCGCATGCGTGGCCAGGTAGTCGACGAACGACTGTGGGGAGTGCACGGCGAGACTGCCATGCTTCGCTTTCTCCCGGACCTGCTTCTTCTCGTAGCTGTCAATATTGGTTTTCAGTTCATGCGTGTCGACGAGGCGGACCTGCCCGTTCTCATCGGTGACAGCATAGGCCGCGTCCAAGTCGAGCTTTTGTGCTGCAACGGCACGGTTCGCCAGACCGTGAATCGTCTCCACAAGGTTCTGGCCGGGTTCGACCGTGACCTCGTTCTTGTCGTAGTGGTATTCCATTAGTCGTCCTTTCCGGTATCTTCTACATCGTCCGAGTTCGTCATATCCCGGTTAAAAAACACGGTCTGCCCGGGCGGGTTCTCGGACAGGCTCCCACCGTTGTCAGGGTCGACGAATCGGATCGACGACGACCGTGGCAGTTTCGGTGGGGACACTTTCAGATCGGTTTTGATCTTCACAGCGGCGATCCCCTCGTCCACCTTGTCCAGGGTGACCGTGAGGACCATCTTCCCGGTCTTCCCGATCCGCATGACCGCTTGAGCGAGGTCACGTAATGCTTCGGAGCAATCTTGATCGAGAATGCCATCCTCAGCAGTAGCAAGGAAGGCGGAGAAATCGTGCGTGATGAGGTCGTCAACCTCACCGGTCGCGGGGTTCACGTTCATTCAGGGTCTCCTTTAATGATGTCGATGGTTACGGTGTGGGTGCCCTTTTCAGCGAGCCGGTCGGACCGCCGATAGTCGGGGCCGTGCACATAGTTCGAGTTGTCGTCGGGCCATATGCCAGCGTCCGTGAGGCCGTCAATAATGGCCTTGACGGTTGGTTCCGCGTTCGCCGGGTCAGCGGTACGACGTGTCGGGTATCCGATCCGTGCGATGACACGGACCGGGAACTCGGCCGGGCGGTCTAGTTTTGTGACACGTGCCCGAATGGTTGCCGTGTCGCGAAGGAATCGGACACGGCGGGCTTTCTCCGCCCAATGCAAGCGTTGATTGGACGTGATCCACATGGGATCGGGCACGGTGATCGTCAACGAGGCGGCCATCAGTATCTCCTTTCGGTTATCGGACTCGGGCCGGTCAGGTTGCCGGGCACGGTCACATGCAACATGACGTCGATGTGCCGTCCCGGTTCGTGTGTCACGGTCGCCGTTGAACGTCCCGGCCGCGACACGATTGCGAGATTGCGGTCCCGTGCGATAGCGATGGTTCGTTCGATGGCTTCCTCGCGCAGGTCAGCGACGATGGCGTCATAGTCCACGATTGGATAGCGGACTCGCAGGGTCGCGTTCGTCTTGGTCATGCCATCACCCGCCACACGTGAGTGATGACTGCCATTCCACCGATCACGGGCGCGAACACACAGACAAGGACAATGGCGACGGTTCTACTCATGGCCGGTCCTGCCGTTCCCGATAGTCGTTCCACGCGTCCGCGATGATCTCGAGACCGACGACGATCACCACGGACACGGCCATGGCGGCGGCAATGCATGCTGCGAGTAGCAGGATCAGCGTGGCAAGTGTTTTCAACGTTCAAGTTTCCTTTCTAGAGCAGGGTTGGCAGGTTCATTTCCGCGTCGAGTTCCTGCATGACTTTCACCGCGGCCTTCCAATAGGACGGTTTCAGCTCGCAGGAGATGGCCCGGCGTCCGTTCTTCACGGCGACGTACGGCTCCGAGCCGATACCACCGAACGGGGACAAGACCAGCTCGCCGGGGTTGGAGTAGAGCAGTACACAGCGGCGGATAAACTCGAGCTGTAACGGGGCGATGTGTTTCTCGTCGGCG
Organism: Actinobaculum sp. 352; assembly: GCF_003957265.1. Taxonomy (NCBI): domain Bacteria; kingdom Bacillati; phylum Actinomycetota; class Actinomycetes; order Actinomycetales; family Actinomycetaceae; genus Actinobaculum; species Actinobaculum sp. 352. The sequence goes on from NZ_RQSN01000015.1 coordinate 23,273, forward strand.
GATTCTCGTCCGAGGCGGGCGTTCAATGTTTCCGATTCGCGGATCGTGGTCCACACGGGGCCGAGGCCGTCATCCTCACCCGTGGCACGGTCAAACCAGATCGGCCCGGCCCATTCGATCCAATCGTCATTCGTCACTTCACCCTCGAGCGCCTTGTGAGGAATCTTCACCGCGTTATCGCCAGGTTTACGGAAAATCAGCAGATAGTCCGCGAGTGCCGGCCGACACGATGCCGAATCCCGGTTCTTCGTTTGGAACGCGAGGGAGAATGCTTTCGTGCGGATCGACTGGGCTTGCGGGTCCTTCCAGATCGTCGCCTCACCGTGGAAAATCCATCCGACTTGTTGAAAGAGTCGGATCACGTCGCCACGGAAGTCCGACATGCCCACATAGCCGTGTGTCGCCTTCGTCGTCGTCAACTGTTGCACGTGGATGCACGCGAGTCGGCCGGGCCGGGTGACGCGTAACTGTTCCGCGACGATGAACCGGTAGTGGTCTAAGAATTCACCGCGTGACGCCGAGTTCCCCAGGTCGCGAAGCGATGGCGAATACGTGTAAAGTGAGTCGAACGGTGGCGAACAGACGGACAGGTCCACAGACTCGGTGTCGATCTCGGCGAGCCGTTCGCATGAGTCACCGAGCATGAGATGCCACTTGTCGCCGTAGGCGTCGTCGGTTTGATAGTCCGCGAGATTCCCTGTGGTCATGCTGCGTTCTCCTTTGCGTGGATGCGTCGCATTTCTGCGACGAGTGATGATGTGAGCTGGCCCGCCTGCTCTTCTTTCCGGCGGACGTTCGCCGCGATCTGTGCCTCGAGCCGGGACACGATAATGTGTGCCTGCACGGGCCGTGTCTGCCCGTACCGGTAACAACGGCGAATCCCCTGGTAGTACTGCTCGTACGAGTCAGACAAGCCGACGAATGCCATGCGTGCGCAATGCTGCCAATTCAGTCCTTGCGCCGCGATGGCCGGTTTCGTGATCAGCACTTGGATGTCGCCGTCGGAGAAGCCGAGGAGACAGTCCGCTTTTTCCGCTGGGGACATGGAGCCGCGCACGTTGACCGCGCCGGGAATCAACCGTGCCAACAGGTCCGCTTCGTCATTGAGTCCGGCCCAGAGCAGCCACGGCTCACCAGGTTCAGCGGCGACCAGCTCGGCCGCCTTCTGGCATCGTGCACCCAGTGTTTCCCGGCGGACCCGTGCCCGGCCAGACACGCCACCAAGATCAACGGCGAACAGGGCGCCTTCCTCGTGCACGTCCGCTTCGACCGTGTGCCCGATAATCTCCAGGCCGGGCAGGATGAACCCGGTATCGTCACCGCCCATGTCTGACGGCCGTCGGATTGCAACCGCCCATGTGGCCATCCACTCGATCATCGGACGCCGCGCATGGCCTTTGAGTCGCCAACCGGCGTCCGAGTCGTGGACGAAATAGGCGGCGAGCATCATTTCCCGTGTCATCTGCCCGAGGAATTCGGCCTGATTCGTTAACTCCTCCGGGTCATTCGGTGCCGGTGTGGCCGTGCACGCCAACCGGTGCGGCACGACTTGGAAGGCGACGATCATCGCGTCCCGTGTCTTACCGGTCGAGTTTTTCAGGATGCTGGCCTCGTCCAGGACGACGGAATCTAACCGGGCCGGGTCGATCCGGGTTGCCATCTCGTACGAGGTGACGTACACGCCCGGCCCGTCAATTTCGGCGTCGTCCCGAATATAGATGGCGGTAACGTCAATCTTCCGGGCTTCCCGCACGGTTTGACGGCACACGGCCAGCGGGGCGACGATCAGCGCGGTGCCACCGATACGGCGTGCCCACTCAACCTGCATGAGCGTCTTACCCAAGCCCGTGTCTGCCCAGATCGCGGCGCGTCCCACACGGATTGCCCACGAGACGATATCCCGCTGCCAGTCAAACAGTGTCGGGTGCAGGTCGTCGGCGGGGATCATCGGCCCGGTCACCGGGGCATGGAGTGCCTTCCGGGCGAGAAAGTCAGCATAGGAGACGGTCACAGGGCGTCACCGTCCCGGAGCATGTCGGCGTACCGTTCGGTGTCGTCGAGGCGACGCATTTCGTCCCAGTCCCAGCTAGCAACGTCCTCGAGCGTGTACGCGATAGCTGACGCTTCCTCACATGTCACGGTTACGGACCGTGTCAATCGGTCATTTTCAACGATTTCGATGGTTACTTCGTCCTCACCCGTCCGGGTGGTCACGACGTCTACACGGTTCATGCGCTGACTCCGATCTTGAGCTGGACGGGTACGGGTGCCCACACGGTGAATTTCGATCCGGTTGTCCCTTTGCGCACGCCAATCGGTTTGACGAGTCCGGCTTTGACGAGTTCGGATCGTGCCGTGCGGAGCCGTTGCGTTGACCATGTGCCGCCGTCTGCGGCGATACGGTGCGCGATTTCCGGGTCCGTGAGTGGCCCTGACTGGCGGAGCGTGGATAGGACGGCCTGCTGGGACCCTCGCACATGCCCGTCCGTGAGGCCCTGTGCGGCCTGCCACGAGGTGACCGGATCGCCACGGCGTGCGACCGGACCGTCGATGTTCGGGTATGCGGTCATACGATCACATCCTCAGGGCCGTAAACAGCCGCTGCGCGAAGCACCATATCTACCGTCGCGTGGTGGTCATCGCTGGGAGCAGCCAGTGCGCGGCGCGACTGGTGGAGCATCTCCCGTTTTGCGTAGTCCGGGAGGTTCCGCCATGCTGTTACCGGGGCATCTCTAATGTACGTGGCGCGGGCAAGTGCGAGCGGGGACAGCAATTCCGCTCCCATCTCTTGTAGCCAGCGATAGATACGGTGCACGTCGTCAATTGGGACCTCGCACTCTCCCGCGATGGGTAGCGCGCTAGAGCCGGGATATGAGTAGATGTAATCCGCTGCCCGCTCCGCACGCTCCGCATCGTTACCCAGATCGATTAACCGCTGAGTGATCTCAGCGCGAATTTCGAGGTAGCTCATTGGTTCGTCTCCTGTCCGTTCGCGCGACGGGACGTGAGGCCCTGAATCAGCCGGTCCGCTTCCGTCTCAGTCAGCTGCATCATGTCGTCTGTCCGGCCAACTGACGCCCACGCCGCGAACTCGCGGGCCTTCAACTCGTCGATCCCGAACTCGTCCACCAACCCGGCCAACTGGGCCGCCTGCCCGGCAGTCATCGCTCCCGGTTCCGGCACGGCATCAGCCGGTTCGTCGACGTGTTCCGTCTCGACGACGTCGACCGTCGCCTCATCCACAGACACGGAATCCGTGTTGCCGTCCTGCACCGATACCGTGGTCACAGCGGGATCATCGGTCATCTCGTCCGGGGCATACAGCACGCCCATGAGCGCATCCGATGCGCCTTGACGGCACACTTCCGTGATCGCACGTGACCGGAGCATCTGATCCGGGTATTTCTGCCACATCGCCGATTGAGCCAGCCCGGCACGTTCCGCCTTCGCCAGGTCCCACGTCACCGAGAACTGGAAGTCCTTGTCGTCGGCACGGACCAGCGTCGCCGTCACGGCCAGCGGGTTCGCCTGCTGCTCGATACGGAGCTTGTGCCCAGCACGTCGGACAAGCGCGGCCATCAGATCAGCGGACATCGTCGGCCTACCCTTGATCACGTTGATACTGTTGATCGCCTGAATCGCGGGGATACCAAGCGCACCACCAAGTTCAATCGCCAGTAGTACGTTCGCTGGCTGTTTCACGTACGCGGCGGGTAGCAGGTCGGATACAGCGAGCATTTTCGCGTACTCGCGTTTCTGCTCGATTGTCGCCAGCGTCGCATCATTACTTTTCACTTCGAGGACGCCACTCATGCCGACTCGCTTCCTTCAATTTCGAGGTAGCCGGTGAGCATGCCCGCGATCAGGTCGGACGCTTCCCCGAGCCGGTCAGCGAGTGCCCGCGCCTGCTTCGCCGTCTGCCGTACCACCAGATACGAGTCACGGACGGTTTCCGTGACCTCGACGCCATCCGGCACTTCACCGGTGGCGACAAGCGCTTCCAGCTGGCGGGGTGCGGTCAGATGGTCGGCGAGGTGTACTTTCCACGTGACTTCGTGCCCGTGGTCTTCTAACCATTTCGCGTAGGCCCGTTCATCGGTGACGCGGATCGATGGTTTCGGTTCCGGGTTTGTCCGGGACACGGTTCCGGCGTCGACGCCGGCCACGCGCATCGTTTTCCGGTCGCCGGGTTCGAGTCCGTGCTCGGCCAGCCAGGTTTTCGCACCGTCCATTTCCGGGTCGATCACCTTTTTCACGGCGTCTTTGATCAGTTTGCCCACTGCGAGGGTTTGCAGTGCGGCATCCCGCGTCTCCTCTTCCATGGATAGGTTCTCGTCTTTGCTAGTCATGCTGTTGTCCTTTCACGTCTTGATTGCCGGTAGCAGTGGCGGCACATGGGCGCACGTGACCCGTACGTGGCGGATCCGTCCGGCGCGTCGTCCGCATGTTGACCGTCCGCGCGGACGTACCGGCCACACGTCACGCAGGCCCGCGAGGATGGCACGAGCGCGAGACACGCGCCGCACACGTCGGTATGCCAGTCCGTTGCGACTTCCGCACCGCACGCCACACACTGGCGCTGCGATCCCTTGCCGACGTAGTAGCGGCCCGCCCAGATGCCTTGAATACGGATGCCCGAGTTCCGCAGGTCTGCCACGTATCGCGTGCACGCGCCGAGCACGGGACACGTCTGGCACATGCGGATCGCTGCGGCCCGCCGCTTCGTTTCACCGGGATGCGGGAAGAATTCGTCCGGGCATGCCCGGCATGGCGAGGCCACGAGATCGGTTGTCGGTAGCGTGCTCATTCGCGTACCGCCTTATGCGCTTCGAGGTATTTCTCGACGTCGTAGGGGCGGATGCGGATTTGACGTTCTACCCGGTATGCGGGGAGTTGTTTCGTGGCGATCAGCTTGTCCACGGTCCGCACTGTGACGCGGAGCAGTTTCGCGGCTTCCTTCCGCGTGATCATTGGTGCCATCATGACTGGTCTCCCCCGTCGAGCAGTGCGCAGAATCCGGTGGCAGTGCCGAGCGCGGCGACCGCTGCGAGGATGACGTCGAGGACGTCCCCGACTCGTATGCTGTGCACGAGTAGTGCCATGGACAGGGCCGCCAGGATTAGTAGGATGCCCATGCATGTCCACCGGATGAGGTTGTCGAGTCGGTGGGTGTTGATATCATTGTTAGTAGACATTGGATTCTTCCTTTCGGTGTCGGGCCGCGTCCTAGTGCGAGTAGGGCGCGGCAAGTTTTTTATGCGGCGCGGTCACGCTCTGCGGCGCGCCGCATGAGTTCCCAGCCGGGCACGGCCAGCTCTTGAGCGATCAGTTCGATCTCCGTGGTGGTCAGCGGACTCTGGTCACGTAGTCGGGATCCCAACCGTCCCCGTGGAATCCCGGTACAGGTGGACAGCTCGCCGATAGTTCTTTTCTGAGCCACAAGCTCGGCCCTGATCTCTCTGGCGATGCTCGCCATGACGCCTCCTCCTCTCGATGTTCTGTCCTCGGAACATCTCAAGCATATGTTTCGAGGACGGAACATGTCAAATTGATTCTTGACCAGCATGTTTCGTGGTGGGAACATGGCCGTATGGGAACGAAAGCTGAGATAGGTACGCTCAACCGGAGCGTTGTTGACATTTTCCTGCGGGAGATGAATAGGCAGGGGTTAAGTTTCCGCGCGTTAGCGGAACGGTCCGGTGTCCCGTTGACCCGTCTGCACGCGAAGATGCGCTGCGAACGTGCCCTACTCGTCGAAGAAATCAACTCAATAGCGGACGCCCTCGGCCTCGTCGGATGGCAAGTCATGCGCGAAGCTGAAACCGCCGTCGCCGCCAAGCGGTCCGATTCCGTGTCGGACCCGATCCCTACCATTGACCCGGAGGCAATGGGTCTCGCCGCAACTCGTCGAGACGAGACCAACTACGACTAGCTATAAGGGCAGGTTCAATGATGAGCTTCACGGACCTATGCGACTACGCGCACGAGATCGACGTAACAATCGTCTGGGCGCGCATGGCTGGCACCTATGCGGCCGCCGTCGACGCGGCGACACGTACCGTCTACCTTGATAACCGGCTCGACCAACACCCGGCCGAGCTGGTCTCCGCGTTCGCGCACGAGCTAGGCCACTTAGCGCTTGGGCATGTTGGCCCGCAGGACGCGAAGGGCGAGGACAGGGCTGACGAGTGGGCGGCCCGTCGGCTTATCTCACCGGTCGAGTATGCGGCAGCTGAGCGTATTCTCGGTCCGAATCCGTTTCTGCTTGGCGTTGAGCTTGGTGTGACGATGCGAATCGTCCGGGCGTGGCAGCGCGTCGCGGCGTCGTCCCCTTGTGTTGTGTCGGAGCCGGGTGTTAGGCTGAGTTCGTACTCGAGTCGAGCACTACCCCGCGTTAGCGGGGATGAACCGGACTTGTTGTTCGACTTTTAGTTCGGCTTGGGGACATACCCCGCGTTAGCGGGGATAGCGTGAGCGGCGCATGATCGCTCACGAACTGGGAATCATGAGCGGCCCAGCTCCTCGGGTTGGGCCGCTTCCCCTTTATTAGTGCCCTACATCACATACTCACGGCTTGACAGACTAGCCAGTGTGGGCATAGGATACTAGTACAGGCAGGGAGAACAGCTCCCAGCCACTAACCGAGAGGACGGCCACGATGGCCACCACATTCCA
>NZ_RQSN01000016.1:0-26992 GCF_003957265.1 Actinobaculum sp. 352
CACCAAGGGAATACCCGGTATTAGACCCCGTTTCCAAAGCTTATCCCGAAGAAGAGGGCAGGTTACTCACGTATTACTCACCCGTTCGCCACTAACCCACCCCAACCAAAAAGCCAGAATGAGCCCGTTCGACTTGCATGTGTTAAGCACGCCGCCAGCGTTCGTCCTGAGCCAGGATCAAACTCTCCACAAAAAACAAAAAGAGAGCCAAACCCAACCCAACAAAAACAGCAACCAACCACCCACCACAACAGCAGACAGCCAGCCACCAAACAAAAAACAAAAACCAGACACACTATCAAGCACCCAAACACCACACCCACACCCCACGTAAGAGCCTTCCAAGAAGACCCTCAGCGAGAGGGGCCCGCAGAGCTGATCGCTTCATCCGGAAGACCTTCCGGACTCGCCTACCGCGCTGCGGATTTGCCGTTCGAAAACCCGCCGCGACCTGCCCTTTTACCGGGCTTGCCGCGGAGCCGAGCTCCCGGCGACAGGTAAAGACTTTACGCACCCGGCGCACGCCGGTCAAACCGAACGGGCGTGGCTCTGCTCACACCGACGATCAAACCGGTATTTTTCCGCGATTCCATGCACCTAACCACGTAGTTCCGCCGGGTGCGCTCCGTCCACAGCATCTACTCGTCCTGTGACGCGGCCTCCTGCGCCGTCGCGTACTCGACGACAGCCTTCGAGACGGCTGACTGCACACGTTCGTCGAAGACACCCGGGATGATGTAGTTCGAGTTGCGTTCTTCGTCCGTGACCACATTGGCCACGGCGACGGCGGCGGCGTGCAGCATCTCGTCGTCGATCCGACTCGCCTGCGCATCCAGCATCCCGCGGAAGAGACCGGGGAAGACCAGCACATTGTTGATCTGATTCGGGTAGTCGGAGCGCCCGGTTGCGACAACAGCCGCATGCTCACCCGCGGCAGGCGGATCAACCTCAGGCGTCGGGTTGGCCATTGCGAAGACGATGGCGTCGTCGGCCATGGTCGCGATGTCGTCCCTCGTCAGCAGGTTTCCGGTGGACACTCCGATGAAAACATCCGCGCCGACAAGCACATCCTTGAGCGAGCCCTCAACTCCGCGCGGGTTGGTGTGCTGGGCGAGCCAGTTACGGTGCGGGTTCGCCTCCTCGCGGAACGGGCCCAGAGCCCCCGCACGGCCACAGCCGATAATGTCTCGCGCGCCATGCAACATGAGCAGCCGAATAATGGCCGATCCCGCCGCTCCCACGCCGGAGACCACGATCCGCACGTCTTCGATGTTCTTGCCAACCACCTTGAGCGCGTTAATAAGCGCTGCGAGGGTCACCACTGCGGTGCCGTGCTGGTCATCGTGGAATACCGGAATATTAAGTTCTTCACGCAGCCGTTCCTCGATTTCGAAACAGCGCGGTGCGGAGATGTCTTCCAGATTGATGCCGCCGTAGACCGGCGCAATCGCCCGCACGATGGAGATAATCTCCTCCGTGTCGGTTGTATCCAGGCATACCGGCCAAGCATCGACGTTGCCGAAACGCTTGAACAACGCCGCCTTTCCCTCCATTACCGGCAGCGCAGCCTCCGGCCCGATATCGCCCAAACCAAGGACTGCCGTTCCATCGGTCACAACAGCGACGGTGTTCTTCTTGATCGTCAGCCGACGCGCCTCCTGGGGGTTCTCAGCAATCGCGGTGCACACCCGCGCGACTCCAGGGGTGTACACACGGGCCAGATCCTGCCGCGTGCGCAGAGGATTCTTCAGTTGAACCGAGATTTTCCCACCGAGATGCGCCTGCAAAGTGGCATCCGAAACCTTCAGCACCGCCGTATCAACCAACATCTCAATGGAATGCCGTACTTCACGCACGTGGGCACCGTTAACGCAGTCGCAGGTGACGTCGACGATAAGAGACTCTTCGAGAGACTCCACCGTATCGATGCCCGTGACGAGGGCACCGGCATCAGCAACGGCTTCGACAAGTCGCTGAGCGGAACGCCGGTGCACCGGCAACTGGACGCGCAAAGTGACTGTATAACTCGGACTGGGGAATGCCATAAGGACCGCCTTTTCCTACCTACCGTCCCCGCAATGACCTGGGGATCTACATAAGTCCGGCCCTTATGCTAGTCGGCATCCGCGTAATTCGGAATAGTTGCTCACGCCAATGCAGCCAGCAGTTCGCTGTGGGCGTTGTGGACACCTGTGGCTGGTACTCCCCAGCTGCAGCTCGCACCCCGCGCATGACCTGCGCAACGTCTTGCACGCACCGAGTCTGCACCTGCCGCAGTGCGAACTGGCTGAAAATCACCGGTTCGGCAACGCCCGGGGTGGAGCAGTGCTCGTCCTTTAGCACCGCCAGTACTTTTGCGCACTCAGGGGACATCATGGCGAGTCCGTGGTTGATGCCCTGGTGGAGAGTACTTCTGCCTAATCAGGCATGCGTACCGTACCTTGTGCGTCAAAACCTCATAGCGCAAACGTGAGGACGGGCCCGTCAATCGGACCCGCCCTCGTCGCACCTTCTCCGAAGAGGTCGCTGGCTTCGTCTCGCAGCCGACCACCATCCCCTTCGTCAAACTACTGGCGAGGCTCCACGGCGGACTACTGGCAGCGCTCCATAACCAGCTCACGCACACGTGCCGCGTTGGCCTTACCACCGGTCGCCTTCATCACGGCACCGACAATGGCTCCCGCCGCCTGCACCTTGCCGTTCCTGATCTTCTCCACCACATCCGGATTGGCGGCAAGCGCCTCCTCCACGGCGGCAACCAGGGCACCGTCGTCGGAAACCACTTCCAAGCCACGCGCGGCAACTACCTGTGACGGTGTGCCTTCACCCGCCAACACGCCCTCGAGCGCCTGACGGGCCAATTTGTCGGTCAGCTTGCCCTCCTGCACCAACGTGTCCAACTCGGCCACATCGGTCGGGGTAACAGGGGCAGCATCCAGTGGTAGATCCTGTTCCTTCGCGAAACGAGTTATCTCGCCCATCCACCATTTGCGTGCACCGGCCGGTGTTGCGCCAGCACGCACCGTCGCCTCCACCAAGTCCAGGGCGTCGGCATTCACGAGGTCTCTGAGCTCTTCCGCTGACAGGCCCCACTCTTCCTTCACGCGGCGACGACGGGCAGCCGGTAGTTCGGGAAGCGATGCGCGGATCTGCTCCACCCATTCCGGCGGCGAGACGACGGGCAACAGATCGGGCTCCGGGAAATAGCGATAATCCTCTGCATCGGACTTCACTCGCCCAGCAGATGTCGTCCCATCTTCCTCGTGATAATGTCTAGTCTCTTGTACCACGCTTCCCCCGGCGGCGAGAATCGCCGCCTGCCGCTGGATCTCGTACCGCACCGCGGCCTCAATCCCCCGGAAGGAGTTCACGTTCTTCGTTTCGGTACGGGTTCCAAAGGGCGCATCGGGGCTCTCCCGCAAGGAGACATTGACATCGGCACGAACATTACCACGCTCCATTCGCGCTTCCGAGACGCCCAACGCCCGGAAGATGTCACGCAGCGAACGCACATAGGTCGCCGCGATCTCCGGCGCATTCCTCCCCACTCCGGTAGCCGGGTGAGAGACGATCTCCACGAGGGGCACTCCGGCTCGGTTGTAATCCACCAGGGAGTACTGGGCGCCTTGGATACGCCCGGCGTCGCCGCCGACATGGATGTTCTTACCGGCGTCCTCCTCCATATGAGCGCGCTCGATCGGGAACCGGTACGTCGAGCCGTCGGCCAGATCGAGGTCCAAGTGGCCCTCATAAGCAATGGGTTCGTCAGACTGCGAGGTTTGGAACGCCTTCACAAGGTCGGGATAGAAGTAATTCTTACGGGCAAAGCGGCAGGACTCTGCGATTGAACAGTTCAATGCCAAGCCGATCTTCACCGCATACTCCACCGCGGTTCGGTTCATCACCGGAAGAGAACCCGGAAGCCCCAATGACACCGGCGTGACGTACGTATTCGGCTCCCCGCCGAACACGTTCGGTGCGCCGTCGAACATCTTTGTCTTCGTTCCCAGTTCGACGTGAACCTCCAACCCAATCACCGGATCGAAGCGGGCCACGGCCTCATCAAAATCCATCAACTCATCCATCAGGCGTTCTCCTCCCACTGAGCAGCCGGGCTGCTGGCGGCAAGCGGCGTTCCCAAGCCTGCCTCCAATGCGCCCGCGATACGGTACATCACGTCGTCGCCCTGTGCCGGCGCCAGCACCTGAAATCCGACCGGTAGGCCGTCCTCGGCAAGTCCCGACGGCAGCGAAAGCCCTGGAACACCGGCCAAATTGGCCGGAATCGTGGCGATGTCATTGAGGTACATAGCCATGGGATCATCCATCTTCTCCCCGAAGGCGAACGCGGTGGTGGGCGCGGTCGGCGATACGAGTACATCCACCTGGGCGAAGGCCTGGGCAAAGTCACGCTGCACCAATGTGCGCACCTTCTGCGCGCTGCCGTAATACGCATCGTAGTATCCGGCGGAGAGCACATGCGTTCCCAAGATGATCCGCCGCTTGACCTCGTCACCAAACCCTGCCTCACGAGTGGCCGCCATAACGGTCTCAGCGGTCACCGGACCTTCCGTCGGCTCGACGCGCATGCCATAACGCATTCCGTCGAAACGAGCCAGGTTAGAGGATGCCTCCGCCGGCATGATCAAGTAGTAGGCCGCGAGAGCGTAATCGAAGGACGGGCATGACACTTCGACAACCTCCGCTCCCAATGCCCGCAGTACGTCGACGGCGCAGCGGAAGGAAGCGAGCACACCCGCCTGGTAGCCCTCACCGGAAAGCTCTTTCACAACTCCGATGCGCACACCAGCCAACGGCGTGTTCTCCGACGACGGCGCGTCCGTGCCTCTTCCGGCCGCACTCGCGGCATCGCTCACAATACGTTCAAAGGACGGCACCGGCTCATTCAACGATGTGGAGTCATAGGGGTCATAGCCGCCGATGACTTCCTGCAAGGCCGCCGCGTCCGCAACGGTACGTGCCACCGGGCCGATCTGATCAAGAGACGATGCCATGGCCACCAAGCCGTAGCGGGACACCGCGCCATAGGTGGGCTTTACGCCGACCGTGCCCGTTACGGCGGCTGGCTGTCGGATCGACCCGCCGGTGTCCGACCCGAGGGCCAATGGCACCATGTAAGCGCCCACCGCAGCCGCTGACCCGCCACCCGATCCTCCTGGGATGCGTCCAAGATCCCACGGATTGCGGGTAGGTCCAAAGGCGGAGTGCTCGGTGGACGAGCCCATCGCAAACTCATCCATATTCGTCTTGCCCACAATCGGCATCCCGGCTTCCCGCAGGCGCGTGACCACCGTAGCGTCATAGGGAGGCAGCCAGCCCTCCAGAATCTTCGAAGCGCAAGTTGTCGGCTTGCCCTGGGTCACCATATTGTCCTTGACAGCGACCGGCACTCCGGCGAGTCTTCCCAGAGGTTCACCCGCCGCGCGGCGGGCATCAACGTCACGCGCGGCGGCAAGCGCACCGGCGTCGTCGACGTAAAGGAATGCATTCACCCTCTCGTTGACGGCGTGAATACGCTCCAGGCACGCCTGCGTCAATTCGACCGACGTAATCTGACCCGCTGCCAGCATGTCCGCCAGTTCAAGAGCAGACTTTGTCAGGAGTTCGTTCATTATTCCTCCCCCAAGATCTGCGGTACAAGGAATTTGCCATCCTCGCTGGCCGGAGCGGCGGCAAGAACCTCGGAGCGGTCCAGAGTCTCGACGGCGATATCCTCTCGCATGACGTTGGTGAGAGGAATCGGGTGACTGGTAGCCGGAACATCCGGAGTAGCCACCTCGGAGACCTTCGCGGCAGCCGACGCAATAACATCGAGCTCACCCGCCAAACGCTCAATCTCCTCCGGGGTCAAGGCTATTCGTGCGAGGCGCGCCACACGGGCAACCTCGTCTGCTGAAATTGACGACATGGTCCCATGTTACGTGTTATCCGCCATCTCGTGCCGCACGGCGTAACAGTCGACGACATCGTGCCGTTTCCACCTTCGAGCGTACTGACCGGTACAGTAGTCGCATGTCCTTACACCACAAGCCCCCACGGGAACAGCTCACCCGCGCACTGAAATGGGGGGCAATCGGCCTGGTTGGTCTACAGGTGGGCGCCTTGGCATCTGTCTGGACCGTGGATGCCATGCGCAAGCGGCGTACGCCTCAAAGCGGGACATTCCCTCATTTGCCACCGCAGCACACCACGGTGGGCAGCGATGAGATGACTATCTACACCTACGGGCGTGACCTCTATGACGCCATGTTGCGCGATATCAGCGCAGCGAAAGATCACATTTACTTCGAGTGTTTTATCGTTAAGGCCGACGAAACCGGTGAAGAGTTCCGTGATGCACTTATTGCCGCCGCCCGCCGTGGCGTGGAAACCTACGTCATTCTTGACACCTGGGGAAATGCCAACCAGGACCCGCGATTCCGCCACTTTCCCAAGATGAAACACCTGCACGCCATGAACTTCCCCTTCGTGCGCACCGGACTTCTAACCGGGCGCTCTCGTGACAAGGGGCGAGACCACCGCAAGATCCTCAGCGTGGATGGCAAAGTCGGCTACATCGGCGGATATAACATTGGCGACCTTTACGCGCATCACTGGCGCGATACCCACGTCCGCATCGCCGGGCCTGCAGCCTGGGAGGCGGAAGACTCCTTCATTGAGATGTGGAACGCCTATCGAAAAAGGGATCACCCGCAATTGTCTAGCACCAGTGACCACCAGTGGAACTCACGGATCCGTTCGATCGTCAACACTCCGGCTCAGAATGTCTATCCGATCAGTGCCCTGTACATGGAGGCGCTAAGTCGCGCTTCCCGGCGTGCTTGGATCACCATGGGATATTTCATCCCCGACGAGCCGATGCTGGCGGCGCTGACCAATGCGGCCCGGCGCGGAGTTGATGTGCGAGTACTCATCCCGGAATATTCCAATCACATTTATGCCGACTGGGTTGGGCGTCCGCACTATGACGCACTGCTTCGCTCGGGCGTCAAGCTTTTCCTGTTCGAGGAGGCTATGGTTCACGCCAAGACTATGACCGTGGATGGCAAATGGTCTACCGTAGGCACCGCCAATATCGATAGGCTCTCGCTACGCGGCAATTTCGAAATCAATGTCGAAGTGTTCGACGACGGCTTTGCGGCGGCCATGGAGCGCATCTTCGAGGTCGATCTGCTTAACTCGCACGAATTAACGCGCGAGATGTGGGAATCACGGGGTCCCTTGCCGCGAGTCACGGAGAGAATCCTGCGCCCCTTGGCGCCCTTGTTGTAAGCATTGGCGCAGCCGAGCTCGGTGCGGGCACTCAGCAAAGTAACACGGTAGGGTATGCCCCGCCCGCGTCGCACAGGCGAGCCGCGCTGCGCTGCCGAGGCAGACTCTTCCGCGCCCACCTCCGGCCGCTCCCTCCCCTAACGATTGGCGATGGCCTCCCGCATGCCCGAAACAGCCCGGATCGCTTATCACTCGGCAGCAGGAAGTACTCCCGTGGCCAAAAGCTCTGCAAACTGATCCTCATCCAGTGTCGGCACCCCCAAACTGGAGGCCTTCATAGCCTTTGACCCCGGATTATCACCGACGACGACGGCAGTTGTCCGCTTCGAAACGGAACCTGCCGCCCGGCCACCATGCGCGATGATGACCTCCTTCACGCCGTCGCGCGTGTAACCGGCGAGGGTGCCGGTTACAACAATCGTCATTCCGGCCAGGGTTTGCGGCACCGCTGCACCGCCAGCCCCAGATTCTTCGGCCGCGGCATTGGCGTCATCGGCAAAACTCACCCCGGCCTTCCGCCAGCGCTCAACAATGGTGGTGTGCCAGTCTTCCTCGAACCAACGCAGGAATGACTCGGCAATAACCTCGCCGATGCCCTCCGCCTGCGAGAGTTCCTCCAGACTGGCAGCGCGCATCTGGTCAAGCGAGTGGTATGAGGCGACAAGTGCGCGCGCCGTCGTCGGACCGATATGACGAATGGATAGTGCGACGAGTTGCCGCCACAGTTCCTTCGATTTGGCAGCCTCAAGCTCCTCCAGCATTTTGACAAGCGTTTTTCCCGGCTGCGACGGCTTCACCAGCTGCGGGTGTCCGCGACGCGGATACTTCCATTCAGGCTTGGTCCAGGCCGCCCTCACGCGGCGAAAATCACCTGTTTCTTCCCCGCGGGTACGAACCGGCCGCCAGACCCATACATCCTTGACATCCTCGGCTTGCAGCGCGAACAGCCCGGCCTCGTTCGCCAATATCGGTTCCTGCGCCGCCGGAATGCCGAGTTCTCGCTGCACGGCTGCCGGGATAATCTCCGGGTGCAGTACCGCTCCATCCTCGTTGATCACATTGCGGTCCCGCAACCATTGTGCGCTTGCAGCAATGCTTGTCTCTCGCCCGGTTGCAGGGTCTTCTACCAGCAGCTTATGCCCGGTGAGAAGAGCCATCAGCGCGTCGGGGCGTCGTCGTTCTGGATCGGTGAGCCACAGTGCCGTCTCCTCCCCCAGTGTTTCGATATCCAAGGCGCTACGGGCGCCGATATGAGCAACGCGTTCGGCCAACTGCGCCGGGCATGATCGCGCATTCGGGCAGCGCAAGTCGACATCGTTTTCCTTGGCCGGGGCCAGTGCCGTCCCGCAGGACGGGCACTGCGTCGGCATATGCCATTCAATCTCCGAGCCGTCACGAGCAGCTACGACGGGGCCCACCACTTCCGGGATGACATCGCCGGCCTTGCGCAGGACCACCATGTCACCGATCAACACGCCCTTGCGCGCGACTTCTTGTTGGTTGTGCAACGTTGCCAGGGCCACCGTGGACCCCGCAACGCGAATCGGCTCCATCACGGCGAAGGGAGTTACTCGACCGGTGCGGCCGACCTGGACCTGTATATCGAGCAGCCGCGTCTCAACCTCCTCTGGCGGGTACTTGTACGCCACCGCCCAGCGCGGAACACGAGAGGTGGCGCCGAGGCGCTGCTGCAAGGCACGGTCATTGACTTTCAATACCGCGCCATCAATCCCGTGCAGGAGCGTGTACCGGGCGTCAGCATAGGCTGAGATGAAGCGCTCGATATCCTCCCAACTGGACACCAGCTCTGTATAAGGCGAGACGGGAAGTCCCCAGGACGCGAAGGCTTCGTAGACGCCGTCCTGCGTTGCGAGCCTACCGACCATTGCGGCAGAGGCTCCGGAGACGGCTCCCACGCCATGGGCAATGAACGAGAGCGGGCGCGAAGCCGTAACGCGCGGATCCTTTTGACGCAGCGATCCCGCTGCCGCATTACGCGGATTGGCGAATACGCGGGCATTGGCCGCGCGCAATCGCTCATTGAAGGCGGCGAACTCCGCCAGCGGGAAGAACACCTCTCCCCGCACTTCCATGACGTCGGGGTAATCAGCTCCCGAGAGCTGCTCGGGAATTGCAGCGATGGTGCGCACATTACGAGTGACATCCTCACCGGTCACACCATCACCCCGCGTTGCCGCCACTGTCAGGCGCCCCTGCTCGTAACGTAGATTCAGCGCAAGACCATCGATCTTCACCTCGGCCGTACAGGCAAGCTCACTAACGCCGCTCGGGAGATCGGCGACGACGCCGTCGTACCACTCGTGTAGTTCCGCAAGAGAGAAGACATCCTGTAAGGAGAAAAGACGCTCGAGATGACGAACGGGCGGGAATCCCGTGGCGGCGGGAGCGCCGACCGTCTGCGCCGGGGAGGTATCCACAGCGAGCTGCGGGTATGCTTCCTCAATCGCTCGCAACTCGCGGATCATACGGTCATAGCGCTCGTCGGTCATCAACGGGTTCGTACCTGAATGGTAGGCCTCCTGCGCCGACCGCAGCAGTGTTGCGAGCTCTTCCCACCGCTGCGTCGCAGCATCGATGTTATCGGGAACTACAAGGGTGTCCGCCAGGGGCTCAGTCTCGTTTGCCACGCAACTATTGTGGCGCATACTGGTTTCATGTGCGGTCGCTACGCTCAGTTCATGTCTCCCGGCGATATCCAGTTGGCCTTCAACCTGGCCTCGTTGCCGAGCCGTGCGGGCCAGGCTGAGCAACTCGGCGGTGCTCAACCACCCGAAGACGAAAGGCAACCGGGGGCACCCGTGGCCCCACCTCTGCGGCAGCGCGTTGACAACAGGGACGATACACTGCGGGAATGGCCGACACCCTCATGGAATGTCTTCCCAACCCAGAATGTGCCCATCATCGTCGAGCACATTGCTAAAGGCGATTGCACCGCCCGCCGGGAACTGTATCTAGCGCGGTGGGGTCTGGTACCGCCATGGGCCAAAAGCCCGGACAAGGGACCACAACTGATTAACGCGCGCATCGAGACCGCTGCACAGAAACGCACCTTCGCGCCTTCACTTGCTTCCCGCCGCTGTATTGTCCCGGCCAACGGGTATTTCGAATGGCGAACGACGGCGCGCGGCAAGTCGGCCTACTACATTCGCGACGACGAAGCTCTTGCCTTCGCCGGCCTTTATTCGTGGTGGAAACAACCCGATAACAGGTGGCTTCTGACTACGACCATCCTCACTCGCGCCGCTGCGCCACCCCTCGATGGGATTCATCCTCGCACCCCAGTTATCCTCGAACCCGAGGAGTACGGAGCCTGGTTGAAGCCACAGCTACAAGACATGGAGCAGGCAGTGGCACTCGTGAAGAGGCCGAACCGCACTCTCACCGCAGTCAGGGTCTCCCCCGCCGTCGGCAGTCCGCGGCATAACACCCCAGAGAACGTGGTGCCACTAGACGAGCGGCAACTGCACCCGTGTGCACATGAAAGCTCCGATTCACCCGGCGAACAGGGTGCAAGATCACTCTTTTAGCTCTTTACGCCGACGAACAAACCTGTCACGCTTAATAGCGGAATTCGGCATCACGCACAGCTGAGCGTTCTTTACTTGTGTGTGTTGCTCACAGGAGGCAAAGGAGAAACCCTCATGGATTGGCGTCATCGGGCAGCTTGTCTGACTGAAGACCCGGAACTCTTCTTCCCTATCGGGAACTCGGGGCCCGCCATAGCGCAGATCGAACAGGCCAAGCGTGTATGCAACACGTGCGAGGTCTCCGATATCTGCCTCAAATGGGCCCTGGAGACCGGGCAGGATGCCGGTGTTTGGGGTGGACTCTCAGAGGATGAGCGCCGCTCCTTGAAGCGCCGCACCGCGCGCGCACGCCGTTCCAGCGTCAGCTGAGCCGCGTGAGCGTCGTATCGCTACAAAATGCCTAGAACTGACTAAACCACGAGGGCCGGTCCAGCGACCGGCCCTTTTCCTTTGCCCGCATCCGGACTTCGCCCGCGCCAACCGAATCCCTGCCGCGCAGGTGAATGCCTGTAGTACAGGCAAGCACCCGCGGCACGGTCGGTGCTGAACAAAGCCAGCACTCCCAGGGGCACCCGGTCACCTATTGATCGATCTCCGCTTCGATATGAACGCGAGTTCCCCCACCGGCACGCTGCAGCCAATTGATCGATCCGCGCAGTTCGCCCTCCACGAGGGTACGCACCACCTTCGTCCCCAGCCCGCTCCCGCGACCGACATCACGCGGATTCACGCTCACACCATCGTCCTCCACATCAACGCTGAGGAAATCGTCCTCCCGCCGCGCGGTTACCGTGAGGTGCCCACCTTCGGGTAAGCCATGCTCGATGGCGTTGGTGACGAGCTCATTGAGGATCACCGCTAGCGCCGTCGTCTGGTTGGCACCAATGCGCCCGAACGAGCCTCGTAGCGTAGATGCAACCACCACACCCGTTGCTGCGATATCCGTGGACATACGCAGCAGAGGCGCGAACACGTCG
The DNA here is from genome assembly GCF_003957265.1 of Actinobaculum sp. 352. Classification (NCBI taxonomy): domain Bacteria; kingdom Bacillati; phylum Actinomycetota; class Actinomycetes; order Actinomycetales; family Actinomycetaceae; genus Actinobaculum; species Actinobaculum sp. 352. Next base: position 11,818 of record NZ_RQSN01000016.1, read on the forward strand.
TCGAATATCACGTGTTCGTCAATGGTCTGCGACAGAGTCTGATGGACAAGAGCGATGGTGGCGACCCGTCGCTGCGCGTCCTCCAGGGCCTGTTTCGTCTCCTCGTTGGATGCCCGCCGCGATTGCATTCGCAACAAGGCCGAGACCGTCTGCAGATTGTTCTTCACCCGATGGTTGATTTCCCTGATGGTGGCATCCTTGGTAATAAGCTCCTGTTCGCGGTGTCGCAACTCGGAGATATCACGGCACAGAAGAATGGCTCCTAAACGCGTACCGTGTTCAAGCAACGGAACCGCTCGCAGCGACAGAATCACGCCGTGTACCTCAAGTTCACACATCCATGGGGCTTTTCCCATCAGCACCACCGGAAGCGATTCGTCCACCGTCGAGTGGTTTTCAATCAAGTCGGGCACCACTTCCGCTAGAACCTGACCCGCGAGGGAGCCCAGCACTCCGATACTGTGGAAGTTCGAGTTGGCGTTCGGACTGCCGTAGACGACGCTTCCTTCCGTATCCAGACGAATGAATCCATCAACCACGCGCGGTGTGCCATGACGATAACCCGTGGGGCTTCCGTCAAACGGGTACTCACTGGTTGTGACCATACGAAGCAGAGCCTCGGCAATATCGCCGTAATTCGACTGGAACTGTGCCGGAACGCGGTCCGGCATGAGTGCACCGGTGACCGCTAGGACCGCGATGGTGCGCTCCTCACGCCGTACCGGATACATGTCCACACGCACGGTGTCCCAGTCCTCACCGCGGGCACGTTCGCTCTTCCATACGGCCGCGGCGAGATACTGTTGATCCGGCGTAGCGTCGCGTCCGACGACGTCGTCGTCGAACAGTGTTGCGGCCGTTGCCGGACGGCACTGGGCAACGATCGTGAATGACCCGCTATCGTCTGGCACGAGTAGCAGGAGGTCTGAGAACGAGAGGTCACTGATGATCTGCCAGTCGCCCACAAGTAGGTGCAACCACTCGCGGTCGACCGACGTGAGGTGCGGAGCGCGTCTGAGGATATTCGTCAATGATGGCACTCAACAAGAATAGGCCCAATCAGGCACAATAGAGACCATGCAGATCAAACACAGCTTGACCTTCGAGGCCACCACCGAGCAAATCATCGCCGCCCTGTTATCCGAAGAGCTTGCCGCCAAGCGTATGGCACTGTTCGGAGTCACCGACTTCACTCACCGGATTGACGGCACGACGGCAACTACAGATGCGACCGTCCCGCCCGAGAAATTCCCCAGCCAAGTACGCAGCTTCCTCAAGTCTGCGGCGTATGTCACAGTGACACAACAGGCTGGCGGAGATGTGATCACACTGAGCGTCGATCCGCACGGCCTGCCCGCCGAGTTGGCCGGCACGATTGAACTCACGGCGGGTAGCCCGACTGTGGCCGAACTCGTCGCCGACCTGAAGGTGCGGATCCCCATCGTTGGCGGCAAGATCGAACGAAAGGCGTCTGATCGTGTGGGCCGTCTGCTCGCACGCGATCAACAACTCGTCGCCGAGGTGATCTCCGAACGCGGCTGAATGGCGCAATCACCGACGAAGCTGCACCGAGAAACTCCTTAGTCCTCAACCGGCCGGCGTGTACTTAGCCGGCCGGTTCTCTATGCCGCGTGACGCCTGCGAAACGGCCAGTACCACCGCATGCACCGGCCCGCTCAACCGCTTTTCATCTTGAGCGAATTCGGCTCAACTCTACTTGCGGAATACTGACTCATAGATGTACGTTGTTCTCAGTGAACGGGAAACATCCCGCCCAGCTTTGAACTGAACATTTGGAGATGAACACTATGGCTACTTTCAGCACCGACCCCTTCCGGGAGCTTGAGCGGATCATGACCGGCGCCATGCGCAACCCCGGTTCCACGGCGATGCCGATGGACCTGTACCGCAAGGGCGATACCTTTGTCGCCCAGATTGATCTGCCCGGCGTGGATCCGAGCACCATTGATATCGACATTGACGACCGCACCCTCACGGTGCGGGCCGAGCGTAAGGCCGATGCAGATGCCGACCTCAAGTGGCTCTCTCGCGAGCGTCCAGCTGGTACATTCGCGCGCCAGCTGACACTCGGCTACGGGCTGGCCTTGGACAAGATCAGTGCAGACTATCGCGACGGTGTGCTCACACTGACTCTGCCCGTGAGTGAGGAGTCCAAGCCGCGCAAGGTCACGGTCTCGCACTCCAACGGCGGTCATGTGATCGACGCCGGTACGGCCGAGTAAACCACGCATTCATGGTGCAATTGTGGCCCCGATTCCTCGGGGCCACAATTGTTCTGCCCCGTCTTTGCATCCGTTAAACATCCACGTATTGGCCAACCCATGGCGTCGCGGTTTCCGTGCCGTTTACTCGGGCGCCCACAACCACCGCAACGTACAACCGCGGCATGCAACCGCGGCATGCAACCGCGGGCCGTGTCCGCGGTGCAACTTCGTACCGCTGCGTAGTGGCATGCCGCGTGGGACGTCGCGATCAGGTTAGACTCGTCCCATGGGAAGCAACCGCGCATACGAAGATCTACTTGCAGACGTGTTGGAGCATGGCGCCACCAAAACTGATCGCACCGGAACCGGCACGCTTTCCGTATTCGGACGGCAGCTTCGATACAACCTCTCCGCCGGATTCCCGCGTATCACGACCAAATTCGTGCCGATGAAGGCTATCAAGGGCGAGTTGCTCTGGTTCCTTTCGGGCGCAACTAACGTGCGGTGGCTGCAGGAAAACGGAATTACCATCTGGGATGAGTGGGCAGACGATAACGGCGAACTTGGCCCGGTTTACGGCTACCAGTGGCGCAGCTGGCCCACTCCTGACGGCGGGCATATTGACCAGATCGCGAGTATCATCGACCAACTGCGTACGACGCCCGACTCCCGCCGCCTTGTTGTCTCAGCTTGGAATGTCGCCGATTTAGCGGATATGGCATTGCAACCCTGCCACGCCTTCTTCCAGTTCTACGTAGCCGACGGAAGGCTTTCCTGCCAGCTGTATCAACGCAGTGCCGATCTTTTCCTCGGCGTGCCATTCAACATCGCCTCTTATGCCCTTCTCACCCACATGGTCGCGCAGCAAACCGGTTTCGATGTCGGTGACTTCGTGTGGACCGGCGGCGACTGCCACATCTATCTGAATCACATCGATCAGGTTAAAGAACAACTCACGCGCACCCCGTACCCCTTCCCGACGTTGCGCCTGCGGAAGGCTCCCTCCATCTTCGAGTATCAGATGGACGATATTGATGCCTCTGCGGGCTACCAGTATCACCCGGCTATCAAAGCGCCCGTAGCGGTCTAATGCTCGCCTTGATTTGGGCGCAGGCGCGCGACGGCGCCATCGGCGCAGCGGGAACCATCCCCTGGCACGTACCGGAAGATATGGCGCTCTTCCGCCGAATGACGAAGGGACATCCGGTGATTATGGGACGCCGCACCTGGGAGTCACTCGCGCAGCCATACCGTCCGCTGCCGGGACGGCAGAACATCGTCATCAGTTCTTCCGTGGGCTTCCGCGCTCCTGGTGCAGCCGTTACCCATTCACTCGCCGAGGCTTTCGAACTGGCAGCCACAACAGGTTCCGATCTGACCTGGATCATGGGAGGTGCGCAGCTCTATGCGGCGGGACTCCCCCATGCCGAGATTCTTGTGGTCACCGAACTCGACATCTCCGTGCCAGAAGCCGACGCCTTCGCGCCGCCCATCGGCCCACGGTGGCGACTTCACCGCGTGGACCCCCCACGCGGCTGGCTCACGTCACGAAGCGCGAACGGTATCCACTACCGATTCTGCGTATACCGCAGAGACGATGTCGAAAGAGCCGCCGTGGATGCCGTACTCCCCCGCTTGGTAGGGTGACCGTCGGCTCTCGACGCCGCCGACTACTCCAAGGCGTGCCCTCCGGCCGGCTCAGTAACGGCAGTCGCCCCCTGGCCCACCGGATCGAACTGGGAGTTGTACAGTTCGGAGTAGAAACCACCCTGTGCCAGCAGTTCGTCGTGCTTCCCCGTCTCCACAATGTCACCGTCACGCATAACGAAAATGACATCCGCATTGCGGATTGTGGAAAGGCGGTGCGCGATCACGAAACTTGTGCGACCCTGCATCAGCGAGTCGAGTGCTTCCTGAATGATGATCTCCGTACGTGTGTCAATGGAGGAAGTCGCCTCGTCCAGGATCAGCAGCGGGTTGTCGGCAATCATCGCGCGCGCAATGGTCACCAACTGCTTCTGACCGGCGGATAGCTGCGTATCCTCACCCATGACGGTGTCATAACCCTGTGGCAACTGCTGCACCAACTCGCGCAAGCCCACCTCGTCGATCACCGCGTCCAAACGCTCCTGGCTGACGCCCTCAGTGCGGTAGACGATGTTCTCACGGAGAGTGCCTTCGAATAGCCACGTATCCTGCAACACCATCGAGAAGAGGGAGTCTACGTCCTCCCGGCGCATATCCGTGGTAGGAACGCTATCGATAAGGATCCTGCCACCGTCGACCTCGTAGAAGCGCATAAGCAGATTGACCATCGTCGTCTTGCCGGCACCGGTGGGTCCCACTATAGCAACCTTCTCACCGGCCTTGACCCGGGCAGAGAATCCGTGGATGATCTCACGATCCGGCGAGTAGCCGAAACGGACGTTCTCGAAGGTGACATCACCCCGTACTGCGGGAGTGCCAACGGGCTTCTCGGACTCGTCAGCCAGCTCCTCCTCTTCCAACAGCTCGAACACGCGTGTTCCCGCCGCGGACGCACTCTGGAAGCTTGTGGCCGCCTGCGCGATATTCGACAGCGGGTTGGTGAACAGGCGGATGTATATCATGAACGAGACGATCACACCAATTGGGATCACCCCGTTAATCACCAGAACCGCTCCGACGATACAAACGACGACGTAGCCGAGATTTCCGACGAACGTCATAATCGGCATCATCAGTCCGGAGAGAAACTGTGCCCGCCACGAACTGTGGAAGAGCGACATATTCCGCGCATGGAACTCATCACGCATCTCTTTTTCCGCATTGAAGGCGCGTACCACATTATGACCGGCGAAGGTCTCCTCCACATGTCCGTTCAGTGCTCCAAGCTTCCGTTGCTGCGCGACGAAATGCGGCTGGCTCTTCGTCATAATGAACAACGCGAGCATGAAGCCCACCAGCGCCGCCGCGATTCCAGATAGCGCCATGCGCCATTCCGTCACGAACATCATGACGGCCGAGCCGATGATCGTGACAACACCGGTGATGATATTCGAAATCGAACTGTTGAGCGTCTGCGAGAGCGTGTCAACATCATTCGTCACGCGTGAGAGCGTGTCGCCATAACTCGTGCGATCAAAATAAGACAACGGCATTCGGTCGATCTTATGGTCGATCTCCCGCCGCATGATTTGCGAGGTACGCTGCGTGGCTACGGCCATAATGCGTGCCTGTGCGAAGGAGAAGACAAAGCTACCCGCCAGGATGAGGCCGAAAATGAGCGACAGATGCCGTACCCGGCCCATATCAATAGAGTCGCGCAGTCCCACTTCAATGGTGTCCGTAATGTCACCGAGGTAATCCGGTGAGATAACCGCGAGTACGGCGCCGATGATCGCTAAGAGAAGTGCTACTATCATGGCCGCCCAGTATGGACGAGCGTAGGCAAGCATCTTCTTCAGGGTCGGGACGATCTCGTCCAAGGAGACCTTTTCCGTACTGCGCTGCGGCCCGTGACCACTGGGAGTCGGCGGGGCGCTGGAGCGCAATTCCTTCTCGCGTGCCTTCTCCGCCTTACGCATTCCCTCTCGGGCGGAAGAAATCTGCTCGGTCCGCGAATTCATGCCAGTTCCTCCTCACTGAGCTGGGAACGTGCGATGTCTTGGTATACGGAATTGCTCGCCATGAGCTCCTCATGCGTACCCGACCCGACGATTCGCCCCTTGTCTACCACGAGGATGCGATCTGCGGCGCGCACCGTTCCGATACGTTGCGCCACGATCAGCACTGTTGCGTCTGCGGCGAACTGTCGCAGCGCGGCGCGCACGTCGCGATCAGTACGGTAATCAAGTGCGGAGAAGGAATCGTCGAAGATGAGAATCTCGCTCTGGCGCGCAACCGCCCGTGCAATTGACAGGCGCTGCTTCTGACCACCGGAGAAGTTGGTACCACCGCGTGCCACGTGGCTGGCGTAACCGGCCTCCTTGCGAACAATGAACTCGGACGACGCAGACACATCTGCCGCGTCGACAATATCCTCGGCCGTAATCTCATGGTTCGAGGAACCGAAGTCGATATTAGAGGCGATTGTGCCGGAAAAAAGCGTCGCGCGTTGCGGGACGTAACCAATACGATCACGCAAGGCGGACTGTTTCCATTCGCGCACATCGACCCCGTCTACCAGCACATTGCCACCAGACACGTCGTAGAAACGCAGGATGAGATTCACGATCGAGGATTTGCCCGAGCCGGTGGCTCCAATAATCGCCACCGTTTGTCCGGGCTGAACCGTGAAGTTGATGTCGTGCAGGGCTGCGTCGTCGGCGTCGGGATAGCGGAAGTCGACATGCCGGAACTCGATCTGACCCTTCTGCCCGGCGCGGCGCACAATTGCACCATCCTTGATCGAGGGTTCTGTGTTCAGCACCTCGCGAATGCGGCGCGCAGCCACCTGTGCACGCGGAAGCATGATGAAAATCATCGCCAACATCATGAACGAGGCAACAACCTGGATGGCATAAGAAGTGAACACGATCATCTGCGAGAAAAGCTCGATCTTGTCCGTGCCACTCGCGGTCTCAATCATCCCGGCACCGAGCACGTAGATGGCCAGCGACAGTCCCGACATAATCGCGTTGAGGGCGGGCATCAGGAATGCCATCCATCCCATGATGAACAGATTCGTGTCCGTCAACTCGGTGTTCGCAGCCTCGAATCGCTTGCCGTGGAACTTTTGCGCACCGTACGCCCGGATGACGCGCAATCCGGTGAGATGCTCGCGCGTGACACGGTTGAGGTCATCGGTAATGCGCTGCATTTGCATCATCCGCGGCATCACAAGTAGAACCAGACCGCCCAGCAACAGCAACTGTACGGCGACGGCGACACCGGTCGCGGCCGTCCATGTCAGGTTCTTTCCAGCGATCTTAATGACGGCCCAAACCGCCATAATCGGCGCTTTTACGGCGATCTGCAGGCCCATAACCACGAACATCTGCACCTGAGTGACATCATTGGTGGAGCGTGTGATTAGGCTGGCGCTGGTGAAATGATTGACCTCGGCATGAGAGAAGGCGAGCGTCTTATCGAACACCGCTCCCCGCAAACGTCGAGCGAGGACCGCGCCGACCATTGCCACACAGTAGCCGGTTACGACGGCGCAGAGCATGGAGCCCAACGCACAGGCCAGCATCTTGCTGCCTTCACGAAGAACGTCGGATAGCTCGCTGCCGGGTGAGACGATAATCGCAGTGACGCTGGACATATAGTCCGGCAGCCGCAGATCTAGATAGACCTGAGAAATGATGAAGGCGAGGGCGACAATTGCCAGTGCCCACTCCCCGCCTTTCATATGCCTGAAGATGACGTTCATTCATCCCATCCTGTTTGGTGTCCGTCGCGCACACCACTATTCTCTTCTTAAGACATTCGTATCAACGGTACAGTTGTATCAACAACGTGGCATACTGTCAAAGACCAACGGTCCGGAGAATGGAGACACACGATGGCGCGACAGGCGCGCACCACCGAGAACCTCAAACAGCGCATAGCTGATGCCCTGCTTGACCTGCTTGCCGAGAGGCCTCTCACCGAGATTTCCGTATGTGCGATCACTGATCGCGCCGACGTCGGCCGTGCCACATACTACCGCCATTTCACATCCAAAAAAGAGGTGATCACCTACAAGTTGCAGACGATCTTCGAGCCGTTATTCGCCCCGGCAGGATCGTTGGCGGAATACGGCAGGCAGCACAGCCCCACGCAACTCATCCTCGCCTACACGGAGCATCTACTGCACCACAAGGCCGCCCTGGAGACGATTTACAGCGCCGACCTCGGCTACATGCTTTTCGCCTACCTGTATTACGAGCGCGAGGCACAAGGTGACGACGACGTCGCGCGCTATCGCCACGCTATACGTGCCGCCATGCTCTTCGCCATTACTGACCAGTGGATCACTTCCGGATTCGCGAAGTCTCCGAGCGATCTCGCCCGTCTCCTCACCGTGGACGTCATTCCGTACCACGGTCATGCGAAGTTTCAGCCCGCTGCCGACCACGGCGATGCCCGCACCCCGCACTAGCCGCTAGTCGGAGCCGTCATGCAACCTGTCGCATTCCCGAAACAACAAGTTCAGCCGCCATCTCGTAGCCACGTGGTCCCGGATGGAAGCCGTCGGTCGCCCAGAAGCCATCGACTAGGGGAACATGGGTCACGTCAATGTATGTGACTCTGCGCGAGGCGCACAGTTCCCGGCTGATCGCGGTCTGCTCATCCATACGGCGACCAAGTTCGCGACGCAAGGCGCGCGGCAGCTTCGGAGCATTGTGTAGCTGTCCAGCACTGCACAGCACAGTCCGTGTGGCGCGCTCTCCCGCCATGGCAAGAACCGCATCCAGCTCGCTAGCCCATTCCTTGGCGTTACGTCCCGCCAGAATATCGTTTGATCCCGCCGAGAGGAATAAGACATCGGCGTGGCCACTCATCTCGGGCAGTAACCGGTGCCGGACTCGGCGCATGGTGGCACCGAGTTTGGCGTGGGTCTCCCATGCCACCGGACGTTCCGTGTCGTTCGACAAACGCGCAGCGATGCGAGGAGTGAGTGAATCCGCTTGATCGGCAGTTCCACACCCGGCGACCAAGGAATCCCCCACCGCCACGAGTCGAAGTACCTTGCGCGGTAACAAGCGGGTCTGGTCAACCGCGGTGACAATACCGTCGCGTGCTCCCGGTGGCTCCGGAGCGAGCTTGACGTGGTCGCGCGCCCACATTGCTTCAGCCATGATGATCGGACGCTCAAGAAAGTTCATGGTTCGCGATTCTACGCCGTCGGCCAAGAAACATATCGGGCCGAGGTGAAAATAACTCGCGTTTCACACCTAATGCCACTTGAGTTGCCGCGGGTACGCAGGCCAAGTGCGTGCGAAGGTCGCGCTACCCCGTCATAGGGAGCTGGCCCCGGGCATACGCAAAGGAACCCGGCCAGCGCGACCGAGGACGAAGCCGAAGAACTGCCCCCGGGCGTACGGGCCCAGGGGCAGCTATATCACTCACTTTCTACCGCAATAGCTGGCCGATCATTCGTCAGCAGCGCTCGGATGGGTCATGTCAGCCGGCACCACCCATCGATCAAAGTCATCGGCCGAGAGGAAGCCCAACTCCAGTGCGGACTCACGTAACGAGATCCCCTTGTGGTGGGCGTTCTTGGCGATCTTCGATGCCTTGTCGTAGCCGATGTGGCGGTTAAGCGCCGTTACCTGCATCAGGTTGATCTCCAAGTTATGCGCGATTTTCTCGTTGTTCGGCTCAATACCCACCGCACAATGATCGTTGAAACTCACGCAGGTGTCACCAAGGAGCCGGATTGACTCCAGCACGCACCATGCCATAACCGGTTTGAACACATTGAGTTGGAAGTTGCCCTGTGATCCGGCGAAACCCACCGTCGCATCGTTTCCGAAGACCTTGGTGGCGACCATCGTCATTGCTTCACACTGAGTGGGGTTCACCTTGCCGGGCATAATCGAACTACCAGGCTCGTTTTCCGGGATGAGCAGTTCACCGATTCCGTTGCGCGGACCGGAAGCGTACCAACGCACGTCATTCGCTATCTTCATCAAAGCATCGGCCAGCACACGCAACGCGCCAGAAACCTGGACGAGAGCATCATGCGCCGACAGAGAGGCGAAGAGATTCTCGGCCTGCGTGAACTCAATCCCCGTCTCCTTCGAGATATACGAGGCTGCCAGCGGACCGAAGTCGGGATGAGAGTTCAGTCCAGTTCCGACAGCTGTTCCGCCGATCGCGAGCTCGCGTGCACGCGAGTCGGCGTACTCAATTCCGTCCAACGCGAAGTCGATCTGGGCCACCCACCCGGAGATTACCTGCCCCAAGGTGATCGGAGTGGCGTCCTGCAAATGAGTGCGTCCAACCATCACCACATCTGCGTACTGCTCCGCCTTCGCCGCCAGGGTATCGCGCAGCACCCGCACCTTCGGGTACATATTGGCCAGCTCGCACACGACGGCGATATGCATCGCCGTCGGGAAGGTGTCATTGGACGACTGGCCACGGTTGACATGATCGTTCGGATGAACGGGACTCTTCGAGCCGCGCTCTCCTCCTGCCAGCTCAATAGCGCGGTTGGAAATCACCTCATTTGCGTTCATGTTCGACTGGGTTCCAGAACCTGTCTGAAACACGACCAGGGGAAATTCCTCGTCCAGTTCACCGGAAATCACATCGTCCGCAGCGCGGGTGATGAGATCCGCGACATCGGCCGGAAGCTCTCCCAGTTCGCCGTTGGCTTGCGCTGCCGCCTTCTTGAGAATACCGAGAGCCCGTACCATCGGCCGCCCCCACACGAAGGTGTCACGTCCAATGTCGAAGTTGTGGAGGCTGCGCTCCGTCTGGGCCCCCCAGTAGCGGACGGCCGGCACCTCTATAGTGCCCATGGAATCCGATTCAATACGCGTCTGCGCGCTGTTATCTGTAGCCATGCCACAAGGTTACCCTGTTGCGGCGACGTGAAAACCGGTCTCCCGTCCCGGAAAACAAAGCACTGATGCGTTGGAACCCGGCAGAACCAGTCTCGACGGCCCCGGCAGAACCAGTCTCCACGCAAAACCAACTATCAGTTTGGGTTTACTCCTTGCCATTAGTCGACGCGCGGCGATATGCTTACATGTCTGTATCTATTGCAGATAGCGCGCAGGCTACTGCGTGTCGGCGTCTTAGCCGGCTATGTCGCGATGACGCCTCCGGGCGGCGGCGCGCAAACTACGAAGCACATAGGCGTTGAGCCTCACCGCTCCGCCATTTGGAGAGAGGAAGAGAGATGAGCACGAACAAGAAGAATACGAAAGACGTACATCTGGTCAATCAGGCGGCGGCCGAGTTGGAATCGGCTCGCACCGAGTTTGCCAGTCTTGGTCAGTCGGCGTCTGCGTCCCGCGCGGAGCGTGCGCTGGCACGCCTGGCGGCCGCTGAGGAGCGCTGGCAGCACGTCAATCGCGCGGCATAAGCGGGGCCTGCCTGAGACAGGACGCTCTTGCGCACGTGAGTGGGTGCCCACCAATTCGATGGGTACCCACTCTTCTTACCCGTCTTGGAGCCGGGCCTCATCAACCTCATTCATCGGAACGCGACTGCCACGTACCAACAAACGATGGGAGTTCGTTGCCCGCGGAGTCGTCGTCATCAAGGTCACATAGTCCTTGCCCTCAGTAATCGTAAGATCAGGGACCTTTTTGGGGAGCACAGTTCGGACCTGATCAACGCGGTAGGTGAGCGTCTGCCCGGCAACCTCAACAAGAATGACATCCTCTTCTTCCACCTTGTCCAGATGGTCGAATAGGGTGGCATCACTTCTCCCGGTGGCACCCGCGATAATCGTGTGCGTTGACGTCCCCCCGACCGGCAGGGAAGAACCAAGCACGTGCACAGCGCCATTCGCGCCCGGCCGACCGCCGCAGTCACGTCGCACTGGCAGATCAATTCCCGCCGCCGGAACCCGTACGCGTGCCAGAATCTCCGAGTTGGAGAGCTGCCCGGCATAGTCCACATACTCGCCGTTCGTCGGCTCCGCATCCTTCTCGGAAACCTCCGCGAAAGGGTCGGAGATGCCACTACCATCTAGAGTCTGATTGTACGAACGGACACGTACGAGCAGGTTCTCTCGCTCCGCCGGGTCGGTTTGCCCCATTGCAGCGCTGTAGCGAGCAGCTGCGCTTCTGTTTTGTGCGTTGTGGTAGTGCACCACAAGCGTCGAGTAAGCCAACAGCACCACGAGAATCAGCGCGAATACGGATGGCACGATCCATGCCGTCCATCCGCGCCTTATTGCCGACAACCGATACACCCCGATACCTTCCGTCATCTCCGCAATGCGCGGGTAGGCGCCAAGTGAAACCGTGTTTCACGCAGCGGCCGCCCGCGCCTGCCCGGAATCAAGCGGGCAGCGTTCAAGCCAAAAGCCAACTCCGAACCCACATGCACCAACGCGGGCACAATCGGTCCGAGTAATACACATGCCGCGAGCAGCATCCCGACACCGTCAACCGCAATAGTACCGACGAAATTGAAAAGAATAATCCGTCGTGCACGGCGGGCGATAGCGATCATCGTCGCTAGGTCACGCGGATCGGAACTGACAAGCACCACGTCGCCCGCCTCCCGTGCGACATCTGTCCCCGTGCCCATGGCGATCCCCATATCGGCAACCGCCAGGGCGGGAGCGTCATTCACGCCATCGCCAACCATCGCAACGCGGCGGCCTCGCTCCCGCAATCGCGCAATAGCCGCGTTTTTGTCGGTGGGCAGCCAGCTCGCCCTGACGGCATCAACCGGCAGTCCGAGCTCGTTCGCCGCATGCTCGGCGGCTGCGGCGGCCAGGCGCAGTAGTTCCCCTTCGTCGTCACCTCGCGCCGGAGCTACCCGAACTACCTGCGATGCACCGCGCGTCAGCGTTCCCGTCTTGTCGAAGACAACAGTGCCGACCGCTGGCAGCTGTTCCAGGTGCGCCCCATCCTTGACAAACGCTCCGGTTCGCGCACAGCGGGCAATAGCGGCAAGCACAACCAGTGGCGTAGCAGCTGCAACCCCGCAGGCCCCGGCAACAATCACTACCGAGATCGTGGAATGTATATCTCGCGTCGCAATGTAGGTGACCACCGCGGCAGCCAGGGCGACGTACACAATACGAGCGGCGAGCCTCTCGGCGAGTCGCTGCACGGGCGCCCGCGATGACTGTGCTTCCCGTACCGCGGCAACGATGCGACCATACGATGACTCCTTGCCACTTCGCTCAACCCGAATCCGCAATGCGGCTTGGGTGATGGAGCCCACATAAACCCGCGAACCGGGAGCGACAGCAACCGGCATCGACTCCCCAGTAATCCGTGACTGGTCCACATCAGCCACGCCCATTTCGACGACGCCATCAACCGGTATACGCCCACCGGGAACCACGGCGATTAGTTGACCGGCGACGACGCGGTCACGTGGTATCTCATAGACACACGACCCTCCCACCACACGAACCGTGTCCGGAAGGAATGACATCGGATTGGTCAATGCCTCCCGCCCACGATCCATAGAGAGGTCCTCCAGGATCTCGGCTGCGAGCACAAATACCGTGATGAGAAGGGAGGTCATGAGCTCTCCCACCGCTGCCGCAGAAGCGGTGGCCAGCAACATGGAAAGCTCCATGCTCATACGTCGCGCGTGCATGTCTTCCAAAGCTTCACGCACAATCGGCCAGCAGCCGAGAATCAGACCACAGCCGACCGCAGCAACGGCAATCCATCTTTGCCAGGGAGTCTGCTCGATGACCCAAACGAGAATGGTAGTTACTACAAGAGCACCCACTCGGACGAGATCACTGGTATCGATACGCGACCACAGTGATCTCTCCTGGTCATTGATGCCGCCCTCGCCGTCATTCGACTCTCTGGCACGGAAACGGGGCCAACGATCAAGCTGAGGGGTTGCCATCCGCAGGTCCTTTCAGCGACTCATTGTGGAACTCACACCTATCGCAAAAAGATCTGCGTGAGCCCCACAAGGAGTCACCGAAGGAACTCAGGAGTTCTGGCGCCCCCACAAGCCATCGATCACAAGATCGATCTTGCGATCCATCCACTCGAGCTGTGCATCAATCTGGTCGACATCGGGTGCCGTTCCCAGCAGCGTACCGCCATCGGGATCCAGGTAGCGTGCCCGCATCACGTCAATTCCAGCCGTTGTACGTGGCTCGTCTGCATCGGGATCGTCGTCGAGAGGCTCCGTTCCCTCCACGACGTACACGGCCGCTTCTTCCTCTTCCAAAGCCTGCCGCGCCTCCATTGCCTCCACAACGCCGCGTGTGAAGATGACGGTGTTACCGATGAGATCGGCCGCCAACATCGCGTCTTCGCGGCTCAGACCGCCATCGACAAGGGCTCGCACGGCCCCCATCGAACGCTGTGAGAACGGGCGACCAGTTCCCGGAATCGCCTGCAGTACGCGCGCAAGGCCCGGGTACTTCGCCATAACGTTCCAGAGCCGCTTTGCGAACTCGCGGATCGCTTCATCCCACGCGGGCGGTAGATCGTCGAGATCTAGATCGTCCACCATGCGCTCCAAGCATTCCTGAAGCACATCATCACGCGAAGTAATCACGCGATACAGGGCGGGGGTCCGAACATTCAATCGCTTAGCTATCCGCGCCAACGTGAAGTCGGCGATGCCAATATCCAGTGCTACCCGAATAACATCTTCACGGGAAAAGCCAGGCTTCGGACCCGTCTTCTTACGTAATGTTGTCATGCTATAAATCGCCGTTGACCATCCGCATTTACCTCTGCCTCTGGGCGGAAGCTCGTCGGCGCTCCTCTTGGTATTAAGACTACAGCCAGTAGAGGGTATTAAACGTACTAAAACCGCAGGTGTATCGGATTCGCTGGAAGGGTAACGTTGCAGCATAGGCGGGAAATCCGCTTGACTTACCGCCAAGATTCACAGTTAAGAAGACACCAGAAATTGCGATGTTGTTTCGATCACAAAGCCATAAACATCCGATATCTGGTCAGCTGCTTTTAGGACAGTCCGCAGGGCACACCCTGCAATGGAAAAATGTAAGGTGATTCAATGTCGAATCTTCCCGCTAACACAAGAGATTCGTCTCCTCCCCTTCAACCGGAAATCCCGCAACACTAGAGAGAGACTAGCCGTCCTATACAATGCTTTAATGGGTCCTGCTCGATTTGTGTTCGCCACATCCGCTAAGACAGGGGCGCACCGCAGCTGCTGGAGGTCGCACCGCGTATACCGCTTCCACACACACCAACCTTGCACGCATTCCCGTTACCTTGTTGGTGGTCCCGGGTGGTCCGGGACCGGGCCAGCCGCTTCCGGCATGATGTCGTGTCCCTGTCGTTTGATGATCCGGGGGGTGTTGTCACCGGTGGTGGCGGGCGGATGGTGAT
>NZ_RQSN01000017.1:0-23603 GCF_003957265.1 Actinobaculum sp. 352
TCCTCACCCTCGCCCACCGCCGCATCCTCACCCTATACGCCATGATCCGCGACGGCTCCCTCTACGACCCCCAACCAGCACAGCAACTACCCACCGCCGCTTGACAAACCACATAGGGGCACCCCCCTGTCCTTCCTGGATGCCTCCACATACACCCTTGCATACTTCTTCTATTACTCTCCACCCTGGCCTGCATTGGCAACCCACCACCGAATACTCATCACGATCCACGAATCTCACGGAAGGTTCTAGATGAGGCACCGAGCCACTTTCGCGGGCACACGTAATGAGTCTCGTTATAACCTTGACTACACCAGCTACCGCACATAGGGTTTTATATAATGTACAGCCGTATAGCCTTTTGGAGGCAAAAATGAAATCCGCACTCTTGGCAATGACAGTCGCTCTGTTGTGGAGTGCAGGTATACCCGCTGATAGTAGCGACAATCTCTCCAGAAATGACTCCCCCTCAGTCGAATCGGTCGAAGATCTGCCCAAGTCAGCAACGCTTGAGTCGCTCGAGACAGGTCCTGCCACCCCAACTTTGGACAGACAAAGCGGGGAGAGGCTCACTACTGAGGCTCTTCCGACTCGACAGATTCTTTCGCGCGCAGGATGCACCGGGACAACCGACCTGCCACATAAAAGCGGGCGCACGGCATCAGTTCATGCCAGGATCGAGTGTACGAGGAATGTTCCCTATCTTAAGACCGTTACAACACTTTATCGCCAGCGATGGTACGGGTACGAATCGCTCAAAACCGGCAGCTCTTCGACGACTAACAAAAAGACAAGTTACGTTGCCCACCCTCACTGGAATTGCTCCGGGACAGGAACGTACACAGACTGGGGTTTCTCCTCGCATTTCACACGATAGAACGGGGTCAGATATTACGCAAGGACCGGCAATGGAGGAGATAATAGCATTAGTCGATTTTCATGTTAAGAGCATTTAGATGGTCAAGGCTCGCGCTTGTCACGCTCGCCGCACTACCGGTCGTTACCGCTTGTACGTCAATTTCAGAAAAAGGAAGTGCTGCCAGTAGTGGTCCGGTTTTAGAGCTTGCAGCGGAGAGCCCCGCCGAACCTCCCTCCCTCATCGTGGACGAGACCGAGGTTTCACCCATTGAATTCAGATGGCTAATCTCCGGGCGGATGGAAACAGCGGCGGTTCCTCCATCCATAGAGAATGCTCCCAGTGTCGTCCTGCCGAAGGATCACCCAGAAACGCTGACACTGTACCTCCATGAAACGCCAGCGCCGAGCAACACACTCGTCAGACAATGCGAGAGAATCGGCAACGACGGGTTTCCCGACACCACAAGTTGTATCCATGAGGAGTACGGAGCGGGGTATACATCTAACTGGGTGGACCACCCGGCCGGACTCCAGTTGGATGTCGCGTTGCAGGCGGGCGTCCAGTTCGTCACCGTAACCATCCAGTACCCCAATGAGAATGGATGGGACGAGTCCATGTACGAGGACACGGAGAATCATGCCAACTATGCGTTCTTTCTTGGAACGGATTGAGGTGCAGCTTGCTGCACGAGCGAGCACCCATCGCGATGGGTATGTATCAGATCTCCTATTCACTGGGTTCGATTCGACACTGGCGTTGTTACTCCCGCTGGGAACACCATCGGGTGTCACCACGTGGAGCAATCTCGCAACGATACACGGTAGACAGTTGTCAGGGGCAACGTCCCTTCACGAACTGACTAACAGCAAGCGCGATGTTCGCGCACCAGAAGGCCAGATTTACGATGCGGCATACGCGGCAAACTTACTGGTCGCGTTAGACAGTCGCCCTTCGACCGAACCGTGGACTGCCTTGTTTTGGGGAGGCTACATCAGACACATGCGTACAGCCGCCCTGCCTGGGCCCGAAGACTCTTTTCTGCGGCCTTCTGAGCCATACGCGCTGATCCGGGAAACGTTAGCAGACATGGGGAATTTGACTCTCGCCTCACTGCCGTCACTCTGGTTTTCGCCAGATCTTTCGATTGTGATCACACAACCAATCTATGCGGACCGCCTATACGTTTCCTGCGGAACTGATATGGCAACGCAGCTGACGAACCACCTGCCTGATGTTTTCCCGATAGCTCCAACTGATCGGCTCCCCATCGAACAACACGACTGGGAAAAGGCCCACATAAACTAGGACGGCCGCTGGAGCGCGGTGGACCGCTCTGCCACGATGCGCGCCCATGTGTATCGAATCAGGTAAACCTAGCGCGTCGCCTCACCGTTGCCGGAAATTGGGATGACATCCCCCAGGTAGGTCGGCTTCGCGTTGGTGAGGCATTGCCCCCAATCGTGTACCCGCGCCAGCCATTCGCGCGCGTCTCGGCGGTTCTGCCCCGGATAGTCATTCCCACCAGACGGAACACCCCATACCGTCAGCCCGAGCGACTGCGCATCGTAGAGCGCACGGCCCAGGTGATACTGCTGCGTGACAACGATGGCATGATCGACGGCGAAGACATCACGCGCCCGGTACATGGTTTCATACGTCGAGAAGCCAGCATGGTCCTCGAATACGTCCTCCGAGGGTACCCCGTGCGCGACCAGCCACTCGCGCATTACCTTGACCTCGTTGTATACCTCGGTGGAGTTATCACCCGAGACCAGAATCTTTGGAGCTGCCCCCTCGTTATACAACTCAAGCGCGGTCTTCAATCGCTCTTCGAGCATGGCGCTCGGCTGACCGTTGGAGCGCACGGAGGCTCCAAGAACAATAATGCAGTCCGGATCGGCATCGGACGGCAGCGCTGCGGCACCCGCATACACGCGATCATGCGTTGTGCCCGTCACCCACTGATTGATTCCGACGCCGCCGCCGATCGCCAGCACAATAAGCGCCGCAAATGCGGTGCCCAAACGCTTCATCCACCGGCGTTGTACTACACCACCACTACCGCGATTACGAGTGTGGTCAGGCGTGTGGTCACGCGATGAATCTGCCGACTTCCCCGCATCGCGGAGGCTGCCCAATTCCTCCTGCTGCTTGGTCATGGGCACTACCCTAGCGGCCTAACCATGAAATCCAACGCGACCCGGCGGAAATCACACGCTTTTAACTAGGTGAAGCATCACAGTAGCACCTGCCCGAGCCGCGATTGGCACCGGGGATCCTGCCCGAGTCACGATTGGCACCGGGGTTCCTGCCCAAGTCCCGATTTACACCGGGGGTCCTCTCCTAGTCGCGATCCGCGAGGATGCACAGTACAACATCTGACGTAACCGGTACATGACTTGGCGGGCACCCGAATCCGGGTGCCCGCCTCGTACTATTCTGGCCGCTGCCGCCAATCTCAGCGGCCGGCTTCACCTTCCACGTAGTCACTATCCACAGCGGCGTTCCACGCGAACATCTTGCGGATCTCCTGACCGGTCTTCTCGATCGGATGGGCCTGATGCTCGGCGCGCAGACGCAGGAACTCCGGCGCACCGGCATCCTGGTCGTCAATGAAACGCTTGGCGAAGGCACCGGACTGAATATCGGCCAGCACATCCTGCATATGTTCCTTGACTTCGGGGCCGATCACCCGCGGGCCGGAGATATAATCGCCGTACTCCGCGGTATCGGAGCAGGACCAGCGCTGCTTGGTCAGGCCACCCTCGTTGATAAGGTCAACGATGAGCTTGAGCTCGTGGCAAACCTCGAAGTAGGCCATTTCCGGCTGATAACCCGCTTCGGTCAGCGTCTCGAAGCCGTACTGGATGAGCTGAGAGACACCGCCACACAGCACGCTCTGCTCGCCGAAGAGGTCGGTTTCGGTCTCCTCGCGGAAGGTCGTCTTAATCGCACCGGCGCGGGTTCCGCCAATGGCCTTCGCATATGACACGGCCAGGTCCCACGCCTGCCCGGAGGCATCTTGCTCCACGCATACCAGCACCGGCACTCCACGGCCTTCTTCGAACTGCCGCCGGACGGTATGGCCCGGTCCCTTCGGTGCAACCATGCAAATGTCGTGGCCTGCGGCGGGCTTGATGTAGCCGAAGTGGATGTTGAAGCCGTGGGAGAAGAAGATCGCTGCATCGGGCTTGATATTCGGCTCGATCTCCTTTGCCCATACGTGGCGCTGGGCCTGATCCGGTGTCAGGATCATCACCACATCGGCCTCACGCACGGCATCGGCCACGGAGGCCACCTTCAGCCCCTGCTCTTCGGCCTTCGCCACCGACTTCGATCCTTCACGCAGGCCAACAACCACATCCACACCCGAATCACGCAGATTCAGGGCATGGGCGTGCCCCTGCGAACCGTAGCCAATAATGGCAACCTTCTTGGACTGGATGAGCGCCAAATCGGCATCGTCGTCGTAATAGATCTCTGCCACGATATTCTCTCCTTGTTGTATGAGTTTTGGTTTTCTCTGTATTCGTCTTGTTCGTGCCGGGTTGCTACCGGTCCCGCCGGCGGGTAACGCGGGCCGCGAGCGGAATCATCCGGGGAAGCCACTTCGAGCGGCCCGGCCAACTTTCTCCGGCGCGCCCCGACCGCTCGCCTGCGGTGTTTCCTGCCTCACGCGCGGCGCAGCTGCATTTCCGCCGAGACACGCTCGGACAGTGAGCGGCTACCACGGCCGATGGCAACCGTTCCAGACTGAACGATCTCTTTAACACCATAGGGTTCCAGCGCGGCCAGCAGTGCGTTGACCTTACCGTCACTTCCGGTTGCTTCGATCGTCACCGTATCGGGGACCATGTCCACAACGTGCGCGCGGAAGAGATCCACAACCTGCAACACATTGGTTCGCGTTGCGTCGTCGGCTGCCACTTTCACCAGCAGCAGTTCACGCTGCACCGATGACTCCGGCTCCAGTTCCACGATCTTGATGATATTGACGAGCTTGTTCAGTTGTTTGGTTACCTGCTCCAGCGGGAGCTCGGCGGCATCCACCACCAGGGTAATACGGGAAAGGGCCGGATCCTCCGTCTCTCCCACCGCCAGGGAATGGATGTTGAAAGCGCGGCGCGCGAAGAGGCCGGCCACCCGGGTCAGAACGCCCGGCTTGTTCTCAACGAGAACGGACAGTGTATGACGAGTGTTCATGCTTCTTGTTCCTCTCACGCGTTGTCGTCGTCGAGTATCGGCCAGATTTCGCGTGCATACATGATCTGGTCGTTGGAAAGTCCGGCGGGAACCATCGGCCACACCTCGGAATTCGGCGAGGTGACGAAGTCAATCACCACGGGCCTGTCATTGATCTCCATTGCCTTCCGAATGGCATCGTCAACCTCGGAGGGATCCTCCACGCGCCAGGCGGCGCAGTCATACGCCTCGCCGAGCTTGACGAAATCTGGCACACGCGCAGTTCCCATGCCAGTGTCGAGCTCGGTGTGCGAGTACCGCTGCTCATAGAACAGGGTTTGCCACTGGCGGACCATGCCCAGGGAGGAATTATTGATAATGGCCACCTTGATATTGATGCCGTTGAGTCGGCAGGTTGCCAGCTCCTGGTTGGTCATCTGGAAGGAGCCGTCACCATCGATCACCCACACGGTTTTCTCTGGACACCCCTGCTTCGCGCCCATTCCGGCAGGCACGCCATATCCCATGGTTCCTGCACCGCCCGACGAGATCCACTGGCGCGGACGCTCGAAGGGGAGGAAATGCGTGGCCCACATCTGGTGCTGGCCGACTCCGGTCACATAAATGACATCGTCGCCGCCCACGATTTCGCCGATACGCGAGACCACGTACTGAGCGGCCATCGCCTCGTCCGAGGGCTCATCCCACGTCATCTTGTAGGTCTCACGCAGCGAGTCCAGCCGCTCCCACCACGGTGACAGATCGGCCTTCCCGTACTGCTCAACGGCCGCTTCAAACTCCTTGACCAGTTCTGCGGTTGTCTCCTTCAGATCGCCTACAATCGGCACATCCGCGTCGCGATTCTTCGAGATCTCTGCGGGGTCTATATCCACGTGGACGACCTTCGCCTCCGGGGCGAAACCCGCCAGCGAGCCGGTCACCCGGTCATCGAAACGTGAACCGAGGGCAACAATAAGATCAGCATTCTGCAGCGCGGCCACAGCGGCGACAGTTCCGTGCATACCCGGCATCCCGAGGTTATGCGGATGCGAATCGGGCACGGCACCGCGAGCATTCATCGTCGTCACGACGGCGGCGTCGGACATGTCGGCCAGTTTGACGGTATCGTCCGAGGCGCCGGAGCGGATCGCACCGCCGCCAACCATCAGAACGGGGCGCGACGCCGTCGCCAGCAGCCGGGCCGCCTCCCGCACCTGGCGCGCATTCGGTTTGGTCACCGGATGGTATCCGGGTAGGTCGAGCACCGGCGGCCACACAAAGTCAGCCTCCTCCACCTGCGCCGAGCGGGTCACATCCACCAGCACAGGGCCGGGACGACCGGTCGAGGCGATATAGAAAGCCTCCGCGATTCGCGCCGGGATCTCGGCGGCATTGGTGATCAGGAAGGAGTGTTTGGTCACCGGCATGGTCGCACCGACGATGTCGGCTTCCTGGAAAGCATCGGTACCGATGGAAGAAACGCCCACCTGCCCGGTAATTGCCACCATGGGAATTGAGTCCATATTGGCATCCAGCAGCGGAGTCACGAGATTCGTGGCCGCCGGGCCGGATGTCACAATACACACCCCGACCTTGCCGGTTGCCACCGCATACCCTTCGGCCGCATGCCCGGCGCCCTGTTCATGGCGCACCAGGATGTGCTTCATACCCTCCGCATCAAAAAGCGGATCGTAGGTGGGTAGGATCGCGCCGCCGGGCAGGCCGAACACTACCTCAACGCCGAGCTCCTGGAGCGAGCGGATAATCGATCTGGCGCCCGTGGACTTCTCACGGATGATGCGTCCGCCGTGCGTGCTTGCATCGGCAGCACGACTGGCGGCCACATCGGCCGGAGTCGGTGTCTTGGCCATGTTTCCTCCTATATTCGATGGCGGCAATAAAAAAGCCCCTCGATCGAGGGGCGCGGCACACAAGTAGCGAACCAGTGCGGCGCGCTACATACGTACCAGTGAAGTCGTCATGTGCATCACAGTAGCGAGCTACCCCGCCCCCACGCAAACCGAAGCGCAATCTTCTCACATAGTGGATCACGTTCTCACATGTTGGTCCGGCACGTGTGCTCCACGCATGACCATTCGCATGCCGAAACGCATCACCATGCCGCCCTCCGCATACGGCCATACCCGCCGGACACCTGTGTCCTGCACACACCGTCTCCACTCCTCGCGTGGGTCACCACCGACCCCATGTCACCGATACACTAACCCCATGGTGCACACACGTTGGGAGGTCTTCACCTCGCACGACGAGCCGGTCGGACTACTGTATCGACGCTGGGATGAAACCGAACTCATCACAGAGACGGCGTTTAGCAACGGCGAGCGGTTCTCGAGTCGCGTCCTCCTCTCCGGTAACTCGTGGACGCGCTGCGAATACACCGAAGACACGGATGACCCGATCATTCTTGATGCGCTTTCTCTCGAATATGAACCCGAGGATGCGATCCCCTCGCCTCTCGTCTTTCTGCTCGTGCAGCGCCTTGTAAACGAGGGCGCAGACCGCGCCGACCCGGTCGCCTTCCACGTTATCGACCCCTCTGACCGCAGCGGGCTCGCCCGCCCGGCAAGCATCTGGGTGCCCGACGTCAGCAGCATCGACGTGGAGATTGACGGCGTATTGGACTGGAGGTTCCGCATCGACAATGGTGCGATTGTCAGTGTCACCCACAGCAACTGCCTGGACTCGCGCGAGGACACGTCGTCCGGTGCCGCCGCTCGCCTGCGCGGGATTATCGACGACGCCCTAATAAAGCATCTCTTAGCACTTGAGGCGTGATCCTAACTGGTTGAGAATGCCGACGGATCCTCTCCGTCGGTATTCTCACTCTCTGCTTCGCATCTCGGCACGCCGAGTATCCCGGCACACCAGGCCAGAACGCCGATCCGAGACTGGCATCTGGTGCGGCCCTTACATACCGCCAAGCACCTGTGCCACAAGAATCTTCGTGATCATGGCTACGGGGTACACCAGCGCGTACCCAAGTGCCACACGAGGATCCGAGCCGGTGCGTCCGTTAGCGAAGGCCATAACTGCCGGCTGGGTCTGGGCGCCACCCAGCAAACCGGAGAGTTGCGTGCCACCCATCTTGAAAATGCCCCGCATCGCAACGTACAAGCCGACCGCCATAATCAAGGTAATAACGGCACCGAGAATAAGTATCTTCCACCAATGCCCACCGGTGAAGGCCGATACGATCTGACCACCGGCACGAGTACCCGCCTGCGCGAGGAAGATGAGCAAACCGAACTCTGCGAGCACTGAATTTACCGTATTCGGCAGTGCCGTCACCAGAGGGCCAATTCTGCCCACACGGCCCATAATCAGACCCATAATGAGTACACCCGCCGCAGCACCGAGCGAGAAACTACCGCCACCCGGAACCGGGATATCAATCTCGCCTATGAAGATACCGATCGCCAGCCCGATACCGAGTGCAACCGGGTTGACATCGGTCAGGCCCTTCGCCGAGTCGCCGAACCAGCGGGAGATCTCCTTGAGTTTGAGGGTCGGACCAACTACCCGCACTCGATCACCCATTTCCACCATGAAACCCGGCAGCGCAAGCATGTCGGTATCGCCGCGGCGTACGCGGGAGATCTTCGCACCCCACCGTTCGTCGAGCTCCCTATCAAGTTCCGCAATGGTCTTGCCGGCCAGTCTCGGCTCCGAAATCGTGATACGGCGGAAATCGAGGATACGACGATCAGCGCGGAGGGAATGTGAAGATCGGTGGCCGAGCAATTTGATAAATTCATCCACATCATCGACGGCGCCAACCACGTTGACAAGGTCGTCTTTCTCTAGGATGTCATCCTCGTTGGGGATCCAGATCGGCCCTTCTTCGCCATGCCGGTGCCGCGAAATCTGAATGCTTCCCTTCGCTTGCGCTAGAACATCGCTGAGCTTCGGCCGATCCGTGCGCTCAACACGAACTGATACATGAGTAACAACCGATGGGGCGTCCTGATCATTGGCGGCGTGGCGCAGTGCGATACCCGAGGCGGCAATCATCCCGATAACGCCGAAAAGATAGGCCATGGCGTAGCCGACGGTCGCCGCAGCTCCGTCGCCGGATGCGTCACTGGCGGCGAGCAACGCAGGCGTGTTCGTAGTTGCGCCGGCGAACGCGCCTGCCACGGTGGCGATGTCCATTTTGAACAGGCGTGTACCCATGACGTAGGCAACGCTTGCCGCCACAATGAACAGGCCGATCATGACGAGGTTAGGCCCGGCGGCGTGCCGCAAACTGCGGAAGAAGCTGACACCGGAATTGTTACCAATAGCAAAGGCGAAGAGCAGCAGGCCGAGTGTGCCGATCACCGGTTCAACGGCGACCTCCACCCCGTTGGATTGCCCCCAGGCAGCAATGATTATGGCGAGGAACAATACTGCCGCCGCGCCCAAGCTCACTCCGCGGACCTTGATTCTGCCCAGCAGCATGCCCACCCCGACAAGGAGGAACAGTAATAGCACCGACTGCTCCGCAAGATAGTTGAAGACGGCTGTCATACCTGGTTTTTCTCCCTTCAGCGGCGCAAAGTCAACGCATTGTCATGCTCACGCGCACCCGTCTCAATTTGACCACTACAAGTATCCCCGCCACACGCGCCTGAATATGGGCAGGGAGTCCTACGCAGGTCAAAATACCCGCTGATCAACAACGTATTCATCTAGCATCCGCCCTACCGCGGTTGATTTCACCGCCACGCTCGCCAAGACCGCTACGCTCATCAAGTGAGAGTCGCGGTCAGCGCTCACCCCTATCACGGTTGCTCTCACAGACATTGGTAGATCCATAGCAGACCGAGGCCCGGGCAATAGAGCCTCCGCTATCTCAGTCGATCTTCCGCACCGCTCCGTAGGCGGCCGATGTCGCCATGGAGGCATACGCACGCAGTGCTTTGGAAACCTTCCGGTCCCGTTGCACCGGCCGCCACGGCGTCGGACCCATCGCTTGGCGCCGACGCTCCAGCTCCGCATCGTCCACGGCGACCCGTAGCTGGCGGGTGGGGATATCGATGATGATCGTGTCGCCCTCCCGCACCAAACCGATGGCGCCACCGCCTGCTGCCTCCGGCGAGATATGCCCGATCGACAGCCCGGAGGTTCCACCCGAGAACCGGCCATCGGTGATAAGACCGCACACCTTGCCCAGGCCCAAACCTTTCAAGAACGAGGTCGGATAGAGCATTTCTTGCATGCCGGGCCCTCCCTTCGGGCCTTCGTAACGGATCACGACGACGTCGCCGGGATTCACCGACTTCGAAAGGATCAACTCGATTGCCGCCTCTTGGGAATCCACCACCCGCGCAGGACCTTCGAAGTGGAACAATGACTCGTCAACACCGGCGGTTTTCACCACTGCACCGTCCTCGGCCAGGTTGCCGAACAGTACGCACAGGCCGCCGTCAGCGGTATACGCATGGTCCACGGCGCGAATGCAACCAGCGACCGAGTCAAGGTCCAGCGACTCCCAACTCGCGTCCTGTGAGAATGGCGACGTCGTGCGTACCCGACCCGGCGCGGCGTGGAACAGATCCAGCGCCTCCGCACTGGGCGCCGTGCCGCGAATGTCCCACCTCTCCAACCAGGACTTCAGATCACTGGAATGAACGGAATGCACACCGTCACGCAACAGACCCGCCCGGAAGAGTTCACCGAGCAGCGCCGGAATACCTCCGGCGCGGTGGAAGTCCTCGATGTGGAACTGTGTGGAGTTCGGCGCGATCTTCGCCAGGCAGGGAACATGCCGAGACAATTCATCAATATCCCGCAGCGTGAAATCAACTTCGCCTTCTTGCGCCGCCGCAAGGATATGCAGCACCGTATTGGTGGAGCCGCCCATGGCAATATCCATCGCCATGGCGTTCAGGAAGGCGTCCCGGGTGGCGATGCTGCGAGGCAGAACGGATTCATCGTCCTCCTCGTAGTAACGCTTTGCCAGCTCCACGATCCGCCGACCGGCTTCCAGGAAGAGGTTCTTCCGCCGGTCCGCAGTGGCCAGGGTGGAACCGTTACCCGGCAGGGAGAGGCCGAGTGCCTCCGTCAGGCAGTTCATGGAATTCGCGGTGAACATGCCGGAACACGAGCCGCAGGTGGGGCAGGCGCTGGCCTCGACGCGTCCGAGCTGTTCATCGCTGACGGCGTCGTCGACGGAAATGGAGATGGCATCGATGAGGTCGGTACGATGATCGACCACTCCCTCCACCGCAGCACCAGACTCCATCGGACCGCCGGAAACGAAAATCGTCGGGATATTCAGGCGCAACGCGGCCATCAGCATGCCCGGAGTGATCTTGTCGCAGTTGGAGATGCATACGAGAGCATCGGCCGTATGCGCGTTAACCATGTACTCCACCGAGTCGGCGATGATCTCGCGTGACGGCAACGAGTAGAGCATGCCCTCGTGGCCCATGGCAATACCGTCATCAACGGCAATGGTATTGAACTCGCGCCCCACTCCACCTGCCTCGGCGATGGCCTGGCATACGAGTGAACCCATATCCTTCAGGTGCACATGCCCGGGAACGAAGCCCGTGTAGGAGTTGGCAACCGCAATAATCGGCTTACCGAAATCCTCAGACTCCATCCCGGTGGCGCGCCAAAGGGCACGGGCGCCCGCCATATTACGGCCAGTTGTCGACGTTGCTGATCGCAGTTGTGGCATGGTGTCCTCCTCTAAAGGCAATGCCACCAGCCTACTCGCCTCCCGCTGGCAATGAGCATATCGCCCGTTACATGATCATTTCCGACTATGAACCGGTCCGCACGTTAACAACACGGCCGCGATCCAACACGATGACCTGATCCACGTCACCTACCGACTCTAAACGGTGCGTCACCTCGACAATGGTCAGCTCCGGCATCGCCCGGGCAAGGTTCTCGCGAATTCTTGCTTCCAGCGCCGTGTT
This sequence comes from Actinobaculum sp. 352, assembly GCF_003957265.1. Taxonomy (NCBI): domain Bacteria; kingdom Bacillati; phylum Actinomycetota; class Actinomycetes; order Actinomycetales; family Actinomycetaceae; genus Actinobaculum; species Actinobaculum sp. 352. The sequence continues at coordinate 11,974 of NZ_RQSN01000017.1, forward strand.
GAGATTGGCGGTGAACTCGTCGAGGACGAGCACACGCGGCTTCATCAGCAGGGCGCGCGCCAGGCACAGGCGCTGCGCCTGGCCGCCGGAGAGTCTGCTGCCGTTCTGCCCCACAGGCGTTGCCAGGGCATCGGGCATCTGCCGGATCTCCTCATCCAACCCGGCTAGACGCAGGGCGTTCCAGACCTCGTCGTCGCTGGCAGTGGGCGCTCCGAGGCGGATGTTCTCACCGATGGTGGCATCCAGAAGTTGATTCTTCTGCGCAACCACGACGACGGCACGGCGCAGCGAGTCAAGGGTGTAGCGGGAGATCGGCACACCATCCAGAAGCACCCGGCCGGATGTGGGATCGGCGTAGCGCAGCAGCATATGGATGGTGGTGGTCTTTCCCGAGCCAGACGGTCCGACCAACACGGCATGCCCGCGGGGCGGCACGTGAATCGACACGTTATCCAATGCGAATGCCGCCGCGCCGCCCTCCGATGTTTCATACGCGAAGGAGATATTCTCCCAAGTGATCGCCGGTGCCGTGTTCGGCGCATACTCCTCCGGCCCATCCCCAACCGCGGCCGGAGCATGGCTCATATCCCAGAGCCTCCGGGCAGCCGTCAGCGAGTGGTCGAGATAGCCGGCGGCATCCTCCACCCCGCGCGGCCCCTCGAATAACCGCAGAGTGCCGGCAGTCAGTGCCGCCGTGAGCACGGCAGTCTGCCCGCCCTGCGCGCAGCAGGCGGCGACGCCGACCAGCGATACCAACATGAGCAGGGTATTCGCGCCACGGCGAAAAGCGTTGGCCGTCCGTGCCGTTGCCGCACTGTGTGAAATCGTGGCGGAGAGCTGATCCGACTGGTCCACACGCTCCTCCTGCCGCCCGTAGCCGACCACTTCTTCGGTGCCGAACACGGAATCCGAGAGGTGATGTGAGAGGTCACGCCGTAACTCCAGCGTGTTGTGGGTGGCATTCATGGAACGCCGCAGGCCGACGAAGGGAACGACGAGCAGCGCCAACGCGATACACGCCGCGGGGATGACGACGATCCCCCATCCCACAACCGCACCGGTGACGAGAATCGCTGCAGTGGGCACGATATAGGCGGAGACGACGGGGGCGAAGGTATGCGCGTACACAACCTCGATACGGTCGACGTCGCGGGTCAGGCTGGTCAACACGTCACCGGAACGTGAATGAGCGACAATTCCGGGCGCCTTCGGCCACAGCTGTGCAAAAACGGCGGTTCGCAGTAATTCGAGAGCTTTGAAAGCGACGTAATGGCCGGTGAGTTGCTCCAGGTAGTACGCCACCGCTTTCAGCACCGCGATCACGACCAGCAGTGCGAGGATGAGCGATGTGTGGGCATGACCGGTGACAATGGCAACCACCCCACCGCCGGCCAGACCGAAGAGCGTAATGTCCAGGCTGAGATTGACCAGACGGAACAAGGTGGATGCGAGCAGAGGCTTGTGCACGGGCCGAGTGATCGATGTCAACCAGCGCACCAACTGGAACAGGTTCGGGTTCTTGGCTGAACTCATCACCGTTCTCCTTCCGTTGCGGTGGTCCGCAATGCTGTCTTCTTCTCAACATCCGCGTACGCACGTAAAACACCACCGTCGAGTTCCCATACGCTGTCGGCGAGCCGCAGCAGCGACGGCCGGTGGGTGACGATAAGAACGGTCCAGTCGTGGTCCAGCTCGGTGATCGCGTTGATGATATGCGCCTCCGACTCCATATCGATCTGCGACGTCGGCTCGTCCAGCAGCAGGATGCGACGCCCGGAAAGGAAGGCCCGGGCTAGAGAGAGGCGTTGGGCCTGGCCACCGGAAATCAGCGCGCCCTCTTCTCCGGCCGGAGTGTTCAATCCCAGCGGCATGCGCTCTATATCCTCCGCCACATGAGCCTTCCGTAGCGCCGCCCACATCTCCTCCTCGGTGGCATCGGGCCGGGCCAGGCGCAGGTTCTCCGCGATGGTGGTGGTGAACAGCCATGTTGTCTGTGCCACCGATGCGCTCTGCCTGCGGATCCACGCAGCGTTGTGATCTGCGGCGTTCTCACCACCCAGCAGGAGACGTCCACCCTGCAGGGGCTGTGAGCCGCGCAAGAGCGCCAACAATGTCGACTTGCCGGCACCCGAGCGCCCGACAATTGCGACCTTGCCTCCCTGTGGCACGGCGAGATCAATGCCGTGTAGCACCGGGCCACGGCCGTAGTCGTAGGTGAGGTGGTCCGCTTGGATGGCGAGTGCCGGATCGACAGCCGGGAATTCTCCGGCGAGCGCGGCAGCATCCGCCGTCGCTGTTGAAGCTTCCGACGCGGTGGCTTGCACGGTTGATGCGCTTTGCTTTCCCATGTTCCCAGTGGCTGCCACACCGGTTGTGGAGCTCTCCGCAGCCGTCGTCTCGGATACGGCGCGCTCAGCGGACGAAAGGTACCTGCCGATGGCGCGCTCTGCGGCCATACCTCCCATGCCGATGTAGAAGAAGCCGGCCACCTGGACGAGCGGTTCTAGGAGCAGCGCCGCAAGGAGCATAATCGTGAGCGCTTGACTCACCGTCACTGCTCCGGCGTGCACGCGGGCCACGGTAACCGCGGCTGTGCAGCAGATAAGCGCCAAGGAGAACAGTCCATCCATCACAATAATCACGACCTGGTTTCCGGCCAGGAGGCGCATGATGGCGCCACGGTTCTTCTCCCCCTGCTCGCGCAACTGCGCCTCAATACGCGGGCCCGCCCCCAGCAGGCGAATTGTCACCAAGTTACGGATGGCGTCGAGATAACGGCCCGCCAACTTGGCCCGCTCAGACCTAGAACGCGCCGAGGTCTTCCGGAAGGCCCGCCGAAAGGCGACGATCAGGAGTGGGATCAACGGGCAAAGCATCATAATGAGCAACCCGACCACCGGATCAATTGCTATCGCCACATACCCCAGCGTGAGGAAGGGAATGGCGATGGAGGCAACTGTGGCGCCGTAATACGTCTGTCGGTACTCGGTCAGGCGCTCCAGGTTATCGGTCATCAGCGTGATCAGGCGCGCGGAGGTGAACTCGGTCTCGTTGTTGCGCGGCAGAGTGGCAGAACGGAAAACGACTTCCAGGAGCCGGTGGCGGATGCGTCGTTCCTCCGCTCGGGCCGCCGCACCTCCATACTTGATCTCCGCGAAGGCACAGACACCGGCCAGTACCGCGCCGCATGCGGCGACGATCCACAGCGCTGCCGGTTCCTGCCCGTTCCAGGCCCGGCCCAATGCCGATCCGGTGGCGATCAAGGCCACTGCGGTACAGCTTGCAGCCAGCAGGCGGAGTACCGCCACAATGCGGATATCCCGCTGACCGTACGGGGTAAGAACAACCTGCCGGTACGATGGCCCCCGCCTTCGTCGGCGATCCGCACCTGCAGACCGGGCGTGTTCACGGCTTGTCATCGTGCTCCTTCATCTTCTCTGTCATGCTTCTTCATGTTTCTGCACATGCCTCGCCATTTGAGGCATATGCGCTCGTATCACCGTCCGCGGCCACGCCGCACGGGCATAACGGCTGTTTTACCACCGAGAAGTGTGACTACTTCGATCGGCCAGTCGTATACCGTGCTCAACCTCTTCGAGGTGAGGACATCGGCGGGAGGACCACAGGCGACGATGCGGCCGCTTCGCATGAGGGCAACGGTGTCGCAGAAGGTGGCGGCCAGTTGAATATCGTGCATCACCGCGACGACGGCGGCACCGCCGTCGGCAAGTTCGGCGCACAGTTCCATCGTCCGTTCCTGGTGTGCGATGTCGAGGGCCGCCGTCGGCTCATCTAAGAAGACGATGGGCGTCTCCTGTGCCAGTACACGCGCAAGTGTCACCCGCGCCTTCTCTCCGCCGGAGAGTCTTGTAACATCGCGGTCAGCCATCTCCGCTACCTCTGTGCGTTGCATGGCGGAACACACAACTTGCTCATCCCGAACAGGGTCCTTACGCCAACATGAACGCCCCATATGCACGATGTCGTGCACGAGGTAAGAGAACGGAAATTCGCTCGACTGCGGCATAACCGCACGAACGCGCGCCAGATCGCGCCGCGTGTACTCCGTCAGCGCGCGGCCGTTGAGCATAACGCCGCCGTCGCTGCGCAGATCGCCGGCCAGGACGCCGAGTAGGGTTGATTTGCCCGCACCATTGGGGCCAAGCAGGCCGAAGACCTCCCCATGGTGGACCGTGACGTTGACATCGCGGAGAACGGGCCGACGACCGTAGGAGAAGTTGATCTTGTGCCCATCTATCGCGACCGCGTGCATCTCGGCCTTCTCCGTCGCTCGGGTGTGGGGGTGGTGTGTCATGGCATCCTCCCACCGCCACGGAGCTTCGTCCGCAGCAGAATAAAGAAGGTTGGCCCTCCGACCAGGGCGGTGAAGATACCGATGGGGAGGTCGGCAAACGGTATGAGTGTACGGGCGACAGTATCCGAGAGCGTGATAAGTGCCGCGCCTCCCAACATGGTGGCGGGAATCAAGAACCGGTTCAGTGGGCCGATGGCAAGCCGTAGAACATGTGGCACGATCAGCCCGACGAAGGCGATCACCCCCGCATAGCTGACAGCCGCCGCAGTCAGTAACGCACTCAGGGCGATTGCGACGAGGCGCAGTCGCCCCACATTCAGCCCAACATGGCCCGCGGCGCTTTCGCCCAGCGCCAGCGTGTCAAGCGAAGGGCTCAGAAGCACCGCACAGGGCAGCGCCACGAGCGCAATGGCTCCAACGATTGCAACCTGCATCCAGGTCGCCCCGCCCAAGGATCCCATCTGCCAGAAGACGATCTGGTCACGTGCCGCCGTCGGTGCCAAATAGGTGGCAATCGAGGTCAAGGCCGTGCACACCGCCGTTATCGCGATGCCGACGAGCACGAGAGTCAGCACATCTGCTCTTCCGCCGGAGCGGGACAGCAGGTAAACCGTCATGGCGGCGAACAGGCCGGAACAGAAAGCCGCCAACGGCACACTGAAGCCACCAAGCGCATGTGGTACAAGCACAATCGCGACCGAGGCGCCGACGGCCGATCCGGAGGAGACCCCTATAATGCCTGGCTCGGCAAGGGGGTTGGAGAAAACGGCCTGCATCACCGTGCCGGCGACTGCCAACGACGCACCTATGAGTAGGCCCAGCACAATGCGCGGAAAACGGATGTTCCAAAGCGCGGCGATGACAACGGGGTCATCTACGGGCTTCGCGAGTCCGATACGAGAAGCTAGGGCACGCCACACGTCGGAAGCCGACACGGGATACTGGCCGACACATGCTGACACCGTCACCAGTACCAGGACACACGCGACCAGCATGCCGAAGGTGATCAACCGTCGCCGACGACGGCGACGCAGCCCGGCAGAGGCAGCAGACGGCTCGGCGTCGCCGTCGCGCCCCCGCGTCGGCAAGGCAATTTCCAGCGGATGACCGCCAACATCCGTTGCGGCACTCACCCGGCGTCATCCACCCCGTACAGTACCCGTCCTATCGCGAGCAAGGTGTCGCCGGTCTGCGGACCAAACGAGAGTGAAATACCATCGGGGATCGAGACAATCCTCTGGTTCGCTCCCGCGCGCGTTTCGCTGACTCCGGCGCGGCTGAGGAGGCCGTCAACGCCTCCCGTGGATTCCAAGCCACCGGACATCACCAGAATTACCTCTGGATCTAAAGTGAGCAAAGCCTCTGCGTTCGCCGGGGTTGTCGCCGTGATTCCATTCGCACTGGCAACATCGTAGCCCCCGAGTGCGGTGATTAACGCCGTCGCCCCATCTTCCTCACCCAGAATGAAGAACACGCCTGCCGTCCCGCGTACATAGAGAAAGACTATGTGCAGGGGTTCCTCGGGCTCCCACTGTGCGATTTGTTCAATCGCCGAATTCGTCTCAGCTTCCGTACGCTCCACGAGGGCTTGCCCGGCCTGCGGTACCCCAAGCGCGTCGGCAACCGACTGGATAAGCGGCCCGGTCGATTCGATGGACCGTTCCGAATCGAGAATGATCACTGGAATACCCGCTGCTTTCACTTGGTCAATGACCTCAGGAGGCCCAATGCTACGGTCCGCGAGAATAACCGTCGGATTGAGGGCAAGAATTGCCTCCGCATTGAGCGAGTGCCCGTTCTCAGTGACAACCGGGAGGTCGGCCAGCTGATTCTCCGTGGAAGAGACCGTTCGCCCCACGATATTCTCGCCGTAGCCGAGCGAAATCACCGTTCGGGAAAACGTGCCATACAGGTCCAGTGCGAGGATTCGCGAGGTGTCCGTAACTGTCACACTGTTACCCTCGGCATCCGTCACCGTCGCGGGGAGCTGCTGCGCGTAACTCCCCTCAATCGGCTCCGGATCGGGAATGTCTTCCGCCTCGGAGAGCCCGGTCAAGGAATGTGCGTCCGGAAGGTCGAGGGTCTCGGCTGTCGTGCCGCTTGCAGGAGCAGACGCTGTGGCCGCCGTCGATGACGAGGCGGACGGGCTGTTCTCCGCGGTGTCACTTCCGCAGCCGGACAAAAGTAGCGTGACACATGCTGCGAGAGCTGTCGTCGTTCTCTTCATCGTACTTTCCGTACTTTCTACCAGTTACGAGGTGGGACGGAGCAGCACAACTCCGTCCCACCGTTTCAGTTCACTTTTGCACCCCTACGGCACTCGGTGCGGGTTCACGGCGCACCAAGCCTGAGTCAGATAAGTGCCCGCCGCCGAGCGACCAGCACGGCGGCGCCCAAAGCGAGGGAAACCAACGCCAGCGCAACAGCAGTGGTAACATCCGCACCAGTGCGCGCAAGCGAGAAGGCACTTTCGCCGCTCGCCGACCGAGATACCTCATTGCCGAAAGCATCGTAGGTCACCAACTCGCCGGTATGCGGGTCACACGCGGTCGCGTTCGTCAACGCAGCCGAGCCGCTGAAGGTGTCAAGAGCCTCACCGGCCGAATAGAAGCCCGCGAACGCTTTTGCACCCGACTCGGTCAACGTCACGCTGGAGGTCAGGAAACTCAGCGATGTGCCAGAGACGTTCACGCTGGAGAAGCGGACGCTGGCGAACGCCACCTTGCCATAGTCAGTCTTGTTGCCACTTGTATCGCTGGACGAAACGTTCAGGTAGAGCGTTCCCGTCTGACCGTTGATCTGCAGCTCCGGATTCGCGATCATCATATCCAGCAGCCCATTGTGCCCGGTGAAGTGAACCGCGCCACTGTAATAGACCGTCCCGGAATTAGAGGAAGTATCAAACAGACCGCCGCGGGCCGTGAAATTGAACTGCGATCCTCCCCAGTTCGCACCGCTGGCTGTTGTCCAGTTGCCCTTGGCAATGGAACCGCGGATGTATGTGGTGAACGAAGAACGCAGAGCCCATGACAGCGTGCCGGAAGTTACGCGCTTCTTAGTCGGATCAACCGTGCACTGTCTGGCCGCACTTCCCGAGGTAGCGGACTGGGGCGAGTTCGTCGTAGGCGTCGTTCCGGTGCCACCGGTGTTCTTCGGGGTACTCGTCGAAGCGGAAGGCGACGACGACGGAGAAGTCGTTCCCGGATTTGTAGTCGGCTCTGCAGTGGTAGGAGCCGTCGTCGGCTCCTCCGAGGGATTGGTGGTCGGTTCCTCCGAGGGATCGGTGGTCGGCGTAACGGTGGGTTCTTCCGACGGTTCAGTGCTCGGTTCAACAGTCGGCTCCGCTGACGGCTCCGCCGTCGTCGGCTCCTCAGTTGGCACCGCCGAGCCCGTCACCGTTACCGTAATGGGGTCGAGACTAGTGCCGGCACTATAGAAACCTCCGAACCCGGCCGCACCGGCGTCGGTCAGAGTCACCGTAGAAAAGTTGATCGTGGAAGTCAGAGCGTTCGTTACGACGGAGCTGCCGCTGAGCGTCGCAAAGTTGACCTGTCCGTAGTTCTGCATCTCACCCGTCGCCTGGTCCTTCGATGACACAGTCATCTGCAACGTGGACGTGCCATTCGGGATGTAGCTAATGACCGGATTGGAGAAGGTGATGTCGAGGACGCCCTCGTGTCCCGTTGAGTGGATCGCACCGGACAGAGCCAATGTACCCGCGTTATCGGGATCGAAACTCTGGCCACTGGCAACGGGAAAATGATAGGTTCCGTCCGCGTTCACGGAGGCGCCACCACTTGCCGAAGTCTGCCCACCAACAAAGGGGCGGGCTAGATAGTCGCGCCAAGACGACTTCAACCCCCAGTCCATCGAGCCGGTAACCGGAACGCTCTGAGCGCGCACTACTACCGGCTCCGGTGCCGCTAGCGCAGCCGACGCGGCTGCCGAAATCCCACCGCAGGCAAGAACGCTCGCCGCTAGTACCGCGACCAGCTTGCGCCTCGTCTTCACGAACATACATATTCCCTTCGCAGATACAGTGGCCCGCGCAGCCCGAGCGGCCGCAACAAGCACCTTTAGGTTAGCATGCCCTAACCCAAAGATGTGTCTCCGTGAGTAAAATGCGGCTCACACCACCCTATTGACGGTTATCAACCGGCGGGGAAAAGGCCGGTGAGCGAGAACCCCGCCGCTATTGCTGTAGCTGCTGCAACAGCCTCTTGCATGCTACCGATAGCCACGAGCCTCCGACAAGGAATCGAGCCACATGCGGGCAATTTCACGAATCGTCGGCACATGTGAACGTTGAAGGTGAGAGGCAACCATGAGCTATTCGCACGCACATGTGGCAGGGCCGTAGCGTCCGACAAATGATGCTCCAATTCCCGCCCAAACGAGAAGTGCCGAGTCCAGGCGAATCGCATAGTCGGCGGAATTCAGCCAACTCTTAGAATCATCCGGCCGGGTCGTCGGTTTTCTGGACGGACTCTGGCTCAACACCCACCCTCACCGGTTGACGACTATAAGGCTCACCATCTGACGACCATAAGGGCCGCCGCTCAGGTGGGCCTTGTCCAAATCCCGTCCAAACGACGCGAGCGCGGCGCTACGGCCATCGCAAATCCGCGAGATTCCGCCATTCCTTAACTGGAGACGTTCCATATTCTTCTCGTTTGGACGGGATTTTGACATAGATGGAATCGACCTTGACAGCGAGGATGAGCGTGATGCCGAAGAAGGCAACAGAGACAGTGCGTTTGGTGCGTGTGCGACGCATAGTGGGCCCGGCATCATGGGCCTGAATACGAGTAGCGGCGTGACAGGCCGGGGTGACGGCGGGAAGAAGACGAGCCGTCCCTGGCGGCATCGAACTTGCTTTTCGGTTCTAGCGATCAGCCGCCGGGTCGAGTTGGTGGGGTGGTGCGGGTGTGGCCTAATCTCGTTGCGCGCTTGAGCGTTCTCAGTTCGATAGGAGCGCAGGCCTGATTGTCCAGATCCCGTCCAGACGCCGACACTATGGATTGCTTCCAATTTAGGAACGCCGGAATTCCGCGGATTAGAAGCGATGGTTACTTCACGAACTCTTCGTTTGGACGGGATTTGGACAGTTGGCGCCATTGACGGAGGGATGTCGGCGGAGCAGAGCGGTACTTTGAGATGCTATTGCGTCAGCGATGTATGAATACACAAGGTAGGCAGCATGCTCGGTTGGCGTAGGGCATACAGCTGAAGCCCGTCACTTTGTTGGGGAGCCCGGATTCTTGGGGTGATGCGTTTGTTGGCTGGACCCGTTACCTTGTTGGTGGTTCCGGGTGGTCCGGGGCTGGGCCAGCCGCTGTGGGCATGATGTCTTGCCCCTGTCGTTTGATGATCCGGGGTGCCCAGAGACGCAGCGGATACTGCCGGGGCCGGCGGCGGTGGCCATGACGGTGTTCTGACTAATGCGCTGGTGCGGTTCGTGGTGTTATGAATCCGGGGGACGATTGGGAAGATCGGAAAGGTCCGTCGAGAGGTCCACGTTGTTGGGTTTACATGCCAGCACGCGCTCTAAGGCAAGGGCGTGATAACGCGTTTCGGTGCCGATGACGGACAGGTCAGTGCCATTGCTATTGCTTAGAAACTCGGCCTCGAAAACAGAACCGGATCCGGTATATCCGTCGAAGATCACCCCGTCGCGCGGGGGTCACCATGCGAAGCCACCGTGCAAGGGCGTGGTGGTCTTTTGGCGGGTGGTCTTTCGGTGTTGTGAACTTCCCTGGCTTGATCAGGGAAGCGACATGTCGGGTAGGGCTTGGGCCGATATTGCTGAAGATCGGGGAGGGTGCTACGCCGTCCTCCTGGTCAAGCCGGAGGATTCTTCGGGGCATTGCGCCCTCCTGCCAAAGAACGCCTCCAGCGGCATCGAGTCGGGCGAAACTCCGCTCCGGCAATCGCCAGCCCGTTGTAGGGGTGAAGGTCTCGCCTGTCGCTGAGGTAACCGTGTAGTGGTACGCGTATGCTTCGTCGCGGGCAGTCAGTGGTGCGGGACGTGCTGGGATTCCTCCACATGTGAACTCGTAGGATCGCATCCATTGTTTGTGTTCGCGTGCGTAGCGCCGCATGGCGCGTCCTGCCACCGAATCCGGGTCGAGCACGCCATCCTCTCGGGCCTGATTGTAGGCATCCTGTGCGCGCCTAAGGAACGCTGTGGCACCTCGTCGCGGCTCATGCCATTCCTGGTTCCGCTGTTTCTGTTTAGCGAAGGCCAGGATGTACCCAACCCCCTCCGCGGGTATACGCTCCGCCGGGATAGCCCTTGCCCTTTCAGATGAGTAGTCGCAGAAAGTTCCCTTCTCCGAACACCTCCTCCAAGGTGAGCCAGAGCCGGGGCAGTTCGCGGTCGCCAACCACCAGCAGCACAACTCCTGAGTTCTTCAGGATCATGCGGCCAACGGTGAGAGGTTCCCGCATGTGTTCTACTCATTCGACGGCCGTGCGAGACGCTTCGTGCTGCGGGTCATGGTTGACGTTGTACGGCGGGTCAAGATCGAGCGTGTCGACGCTACCGGTCAGCAATGACGCCATCACCGTGAGGGCATCACTGTTCAGAAGATGATAAAGTCGCCACAGTCCCTCCCAACCGAGATCACAAGTGTCGGCATCGAGGCCCCGAGGAAGACCCCGGACAGTGTCAGTCTATCGAGAACAAGCCAATCAAACATTCGCCCGCACACTATCATCGTCCGTTGTATATCGGAATGCACCTCGCATTGCCGCTCGCCACTGGCGGTGGTCGGTGGACAGCTAATGTGGAATTCCCTCACGGCACGTCCTAACACATCACCCGGAGGTAGTGGCACAGTTGGCGAAGATCTTGCCATAACCTACCTCCGGCCGAAGATGTCGCTCCACCTCGTGCAATAATCGTTGATATCTCACCGCATTATGCCCCGAGCCTCTATCGCCCCGATGTCGTTCCACTTAATCCGCACACCATACGCATGCGGTTCAATTCTCGCGCGAACTCCTGTTTGCAATTGTTGCCGAGCGCATCAACTACGCCATCCCAATGAGGCGAGTCGAGGAGACCATCGTGGCTATCAGCTCGGGATAATCTTCGGGCTCCTACTTGCTTGCTGGCAAACCGCAAGGCGCGATGGCCCAAACACGCAGGCGTGGTGGATCTTGGTCGAGGTGCTGCTGGGGACTGTGTTTGCCGCCGTCCTTGTTGGTTTTCATGGTTGGCACTGTTGTCTCTGCATCATCGTCGCAGTGTTTGCCCGTCGGCGAATACTAACGGTCGATGAGCCAGGGGAATGATCCACGAGACGGCGAG
>NZ_RQSN01000018.1:0-17562 GCF_003957265.1 Actinobaculum sp. 352
TTTGCTGGGATGACGCCCTGTTGCACCTGCCAGTCAAGCACGGAGGACAGGAGTCCGTGCGCGTTCCGGATTGTCTTCGTCGCGTACGGCTTCCCGTTCCTGCTGGTCTGGTGGCGTTGCCACGCGACCCATTCTTCGACGTGCCGACGCGTGAGGGCTTGGATAGGGAAGAAGCCGAGCCGGGGAAGCCAGTAGCGTTCCGCGACTCGCCGGTATTCCCAGCCGGTGCCATGGGCTGCGTGCGACTCTATGTGGGTGATGTAGTCATCAAGGGCTGCCTCCAGGGTGATGATCTGGGGTGTTGTGGTGGTGACTTCCCGGATTCGTCTGGCGTCGGCGCCGCCGACACGGTCAACTAGGTCAGCGAACTGGTAGGCGTCTTCGATGCTTTCGAATGATTCGTTGACGGGGTTGCTGTTGGGGCGGAGTCTGAAGCGGACCCGGAAGACGGGGGTGCCGTCGGATCGTATATGAGTGTGTATGTGCGCCATCGTCACCTCACTATGCCAAACCCACCTGTGTCACGGGCTGTGTCACGCAGCTAAAAGCCTACCACAGAAACGTTGCTATGACGCAGAAAAATCGGGGTGGAAGACGGGACTTGAACCCGCGACCCCCTGGACCACAACCAGGTGCTCTGCCGACTGAGCTACATCCACCATGTGCCGCCGTAATGGCGCCAGGTAACAACTATATCCGACGCACGCCGCGCGCTCCGAATCGGCGCCTCGTGATACCGGCCACGGGCCTGGTTAGCGTTTCAGGCCCGGCATGCTCTGTCTCGCAGCTGCCCGCAGAAGATGGCCGCCACGCGGCGGCAGGGCTCCCCTATGGTGTTGGTCGAGTTCTAGGCCGCTTGTTGGTTGGGTTGTGCGCGCGACCGCCGTAGTCGAACGTGTCATCGACCAACCATGTCATCTGCTACCACAGCAGAGCCGTTTGTAGCGGCTTCGGAGTAGCGTCTCACCAGTTGCGCCGCGTTTGTTCCATCGCCGTGAGCAGTTTGTAGCGGGTTCGGGGTAGTGCCTCACCAGAACGCGCGCATGGCAATCGCGTCGGCGAATTTCGCCAAATGATTAGGATCCGCAGAGAGATACAGCGATCCGTCGATCAACGAAATCTCCATCACGTAGAACTCGTGCGCGTCCTCCGGCCCGCCACGCACGATATCCACTCGGTTGTAGAGCAGCAGCTCGTCGCGCCCGTTCTTCTCCGTGATATAGCCGTGCAGCGCCTGCCGGATCTCTTCACCCCAGCGCCATTCCTCCTCGTTCGCCGCCGAGGAACGCACAACATCTTCCTGCACTTCGTCAGCCGAGCGAAAACGCGGATGCAGCATGGCCTCTTTCTCCACCATGTAGGAGGCCAAGCCGTTCAGGTAGATCAGCGAGACCTCACCGGAACGGTCGATCTCCTCCAAGTACCGCTGCACCATCACCGAACGCCCGCGTGCCAGCTCATGCATGGCATGCCGAATCGCCTCGCCCCGCGACCTACCATCCGTCGCCGTATATCGGCCGGTCCCACGCCCGCCGGACGAGACCGCCGGCTTCACAACAAAATCACCGTAAGCCGGGAAACGCGTGTGCACCTGGTGCTTCGAATACTCCCGGTCCGGTTCGAACCACACCGTAGGAATCACCGGCAAGCCCCGCTTGGCGAGCTCCGCCAAATAGTGCTTATCCGAATTCCACTCCATCACGCTGGCCTGGTTCAGCAGGCGCGGAACAGACTTCGCCCATTTGAGGAAGTCTTGGCGCCGTCCGGCATAGTCGCGTACCGAACGCACGACGACGAGGTCCGAGGCGGACCAGTCCACATCGGGATCGCTCCAGACTTTGACTTGCGGCTCCATGCCACGTTCGCGCAGGGCATCTGGCAGTCCTGCTTCGTCGTCGTCGAGCTGCGGTAACTGCGGGGAAGTAACGAGAGTCACGATTGGTGCAGACACACTGCCACTCTAACCGAAGTTCCGAAGGCGCGGGGCCAACCGCTCGATTTCCTGTCAATACCTCCACATGGCAATACCCTCATGTTGCGACGAGCCCACCACGCACCCACACCGGGCTGTTCAAACCTGCAGCGCCTTCACATCGCCAGAAGACCACGCTCGTCATGAACCCGGCCCTTGCGGCGCACAACGCCGCAACATCGCAAGGCGAGCATCGTCGCTCACTCCTGCGCCCGCAGCATCTGCCCCAGCGTCGTCGCCCGCGCACCTACCCGCGAGGACACCACCACGGCCAAGCACACCGTCACGAAAGATGCCGTAACCACAATCCCGATCGCTTCCCAAGGAGCGCGCGGCAGAGCCTCGCTGAAGGGGACGGCAGAGGCCAGCCCCACCAGGTAGACCGCACCTACCGTGATCGCCACTCCAAGCAGCGCCGCCACAAGCGAGTGAATAACACCTTCCAGCACCTCCGCCACCAGAATCGTGCCATGGCGCGCCCCGGCCGCCGCAAGCAGGGCACCATCGCGCCGCCGCTGCCCGGCACTCATCGCGATAATCGCCACTCCTCCAGTCCATGCCACCAACAGCGCCGGGCCAAACATGGCGAGGAAACCCTGCGCGGTGACCCCGCTCATTCCGAAATTCCGCCCGGAATACAGCACCCCCACCAGGCCCATCGCCAGCGCAAAGGGCAACACCGTGGCACTAGAGCGGGACGATTCCACGGCGCACGTCCTCCCAGCCACAAACGCTGCGACCCAGGAACGTGGGATAAGGCGAGCGGCCAACCTCTCCAGCAAAGGCACACACCACCGTACGAGCAAGAGAACAACACACATAAAGGCCAATGCGGCGGGCATGGCCGCACTGATTACTTCGTCACTGCCGGCAACGCCATCGCGAATAGCCATGTACGCAGCAACAATCCCCGCGCACAGCCCGGCGAGGAGTAGCAATCTACCGAGAACTCTCCACAGCGAGCCCACGCGGCTACCGCCCGCCGATTCGCCGCGCAGCAATAGCGATTCACGCGCCCGCGCGCAGCGAGCGGCACTCCACCATCCTCCAAGCACAGCCACCGCTGCGGTGAAGAGCACCGCCCAGCATAGCGCTGCCGGCGGAAGCTCGGGAACTGTCTGCGGCGGTGCCACCCGTTCCGAGATCAACATCGGCACGAGTACATGCGCAAGCCCATATCCGAGCGGTACACCGACAAGGCCGGCTATACCACCCAGGATCGCCAGTTCACCGAGTAAGGTTGCACGTACAGCTCCCGGGCGCATTCCAAGTGCCCGCCACAATCCAAAATCGCGAGTGCGCATCTCCACAACGCGCGACGCCGTCGAGCTCAGCACGCTGATAGCACTCACGCCTACTGTTATCAGGCAGAACACCGTGAGGGGCGTGGTCGAATAGCTCTCGTCCGCGTACCGGGCAATTGCCGTCTCCATCCCCTGGCCGGCTGCGAACTGACCGAAAACGCAGGCTCCGGCGACGACGGCGACCACAAAGGTCCAGAGCCACATGCCCGCGTGATGGCGCAGGTCAGTAATGAGTAGGCGAATCATGCAGCACCTCCCGTGGGCAAAGCGACAGAAGCATTCCGCGCCGCAAGCACCGCGCGCGCAATCGCCCCGGCGTCGCCACCATCTACTTGCTCAATCAGACGCCCGCCATCCATCACCAGTGCGCTCTCGGCCCGGGCCGCCGCTGCGGCGTCGTGTGTCACCATGAGAACCGTTGTTCCGGCAGCAGCCAGCTCGGCGAACCAGTCCAACACCGCCCCCGCAGAGCCAACATCCAATGCCGCCGTCGGCTCATCGGCGAAGACGATGGCCGGGCGAGAGGCCAACACGCGCGCGATGGCAACCCGTTGGCGTTCCCCGCCGGAAAGCTGGCCAGGTAGCCTCCGTGCCAGTTTCCGCAGCCCTACGCGTTCCAATGCGCGGTCGACGTCGCTGCCCGGCAGTGGGCGATGGCGCAGTCGGCCAGGCAACGCCACGTTGTCTCGCACCGATAGGCTCGTCACCAGATTGTCGTCCTGAAACACGAAACCGACGTGTTCGGCCCGGAAGTCAGCCAATCCACGCGGCCGCAGCCGCGTGATCTCGGTGCCGAGCAGACGGACGCTACCGTGGTCTGGAACGTCCAGCCCGGCGATGCACTGCATCAACGTGGATTTCCCACAGCCGGAGGCACCGACCAGGGCCGTATACGATCCCGCCATCAACTCGAAACTCACCCCGTTGACGGCGGTCACCTTGGCTCTCCTTCCCGGCACACGGAAGGCACGGGTCAGATCGACAATTGCTACCGCCGGTGCCTCGCCACCAGAACCTCCACGGGGATCTCCGGGAGGACCGCTCTGCGCAGACGCCTGCGAGCCAAGCGGAGCTCCTCGCGGGATGCGAGGATTCGAGAGCGCCGCAGGCACCCCATCCTCCGAGGAGCCAGTTTCCTGCTGCCAGTTCTTGGCCTGGCGTTCGCTGCGGCTCTTGGTCCGTGAATGACAGCCGCCAGTCTCGCCGTCGCTAAGACCCCGAACCTTGCGTTCGCCAAGAGTTCCAGTTTTGCGCTCGCGGCGGCTCTTGGCCCGTGAATGGCCGGAACTCAGTGCCTGCCGATCAGTAATCCAACGATTGACATATAGATTGTCGCGTCCTGTTCGCATGTCGCGATTCCAGCCCGCGCGAAGTGAACAGTCATTGACTCCCTCTCCCGTCTTTCCAGGTGGTGCTGGCACCACCTCCTTGGGGTGGTGGCCGGAGTGTCAGCGGCACGGCTCCCCAGTAGCATCGAAATATGAGTGTTGAATCCTCCGCATCCGGGGTAACGCCGGTGACTGATCCCGCCGTCGGGCAATCCGGCACCACCAAGGTGCATACCGCCGCAGGGCAGCCCGGCACCACCAAGGTGCGCCCCGGCCCCGCTGCCGACACAAGCACCAAACACTTGACTCCCCGTGCCGCGCATCCGCGTCGCAACACCCGGCGCTGGGCCCTGATCTTGAGCGAGTTCTTACGCGCGGTGCTCTGGATACCCCTGGTCATCGTCCTCATTCCCGCCGCGCTGGTATTCCATCTCTCCATACCTCTGGCCGCCGAAGCACAGCGCGCACTCGCCCGTAGCCTCGGTATCGACGCCCCGTCGCGTCGGCCCTCCGCCACTGCGCGCGGTGCCTGGCTGAGTTCGCGAGTCACCACCGGAGAGTTCTGGCGGCAGGACCTCCCCCTCTGCCTGGGCAGCATCGTGCTGACAACAATCGATTTCTTCGTTGGTTTCGTAGGCCTCATCGCGGCATCCACAAGCCTCGCCCTACCTTTTGTCGTCTCTCCCCAGCGTCCAGCCGAGGCGTGGCGGTACAGTTTCACGAGTTTCGAGCAGTGCTGGTGGTTCTTCCCAATCGGCCTCGCCCTCCTCGCTGTGGTATCCATGGTGTTCCTAGCGGTGGGCAGGCTGCGCGGCCGATTCGTCACGAACCTGAGCACCGACCCGAACAGCGAAGAAATGCAGGCACTGACACAGCAGGTGGGAGATCTTTCCCGCGGACGTGCAACGCTGGTAGATGCCTTCGAAGCGGAACGATCCCGCATTGAGCGCGATTTGCACGACGGCGCCCAGCAAGAACTCGTCGGAGTAACCATGGCGCTCGGTCTGGCGCGCGTCCACTTGGAGGCCGCGCGGCAAGCGTTCGCCGCGAACCCCGTAGACGATCCCTCGTCTCCCCAGGACTCCACGTCATCATCGGACACGTCCGTTGTGCTCACTGCGGCCTCCGATCACTCACCCGGCGAAGCTGCCGACATTGCCACCGTGCTGATGCCAGTCCTCGCCGACATAGACGCTGCTCAAGATCGCGCCGAGGCTGCACTGCGAGCGCTGCGCGAGACTGTGCGCGGTGTTCGCCCCGCCATGCTCACCGAGCGCGGCCTGGCCGCCGCACTGCAGGAGCTCGCCTCTCATTCCACTCCCCCGGCCGCCTGCGACATTACCGGCGACGACGCTGCAATCTCCTCCCCCGTTGCTACCACCGTTTATTTCGCCGTGGCCGAGGCGCTTACCAATGCTGCCAAACACTCCAGCTCAAGCGACGGCGCGCAGATAACACTCGTCTGCAATGCCTTCGAAGTGTGCGCCGTTGTTTCCGATAACGGACGCGGTGGCGCTAACCCCGCTGCGCCAAGCGCCACCGGGTTGCGTGGAATCATCCAGCGGGTGGAAAGCATGGGGGGAACAGTTACCATCGACTCGCCGATTGGGGTAGGAACCACGGTGACCATTACTGCCCCCACCACGCCACCATGGCGCGACTAAGCGCGTACGAATGGCATGATTAACGCCATGAGAATAGTGCTTGCCGACGACGCCGCCCTGCTGCGCGCCGGGTTGGCCGCTCTCCTAACCGGAGCCGGGCACGACATCGTCGCCGAAGCGGCCGACGCCGAGCAGTTACGCTCAACCGTGCGGGAACTGGGAGCAGCGGGAGCACTGCCGGATATCGTCGTCACCGATGTTCGTATGCCTCCACGCAACGCCGACGACGGCTTGCAGGCAGCGCTCGAACTACGCCGCGAGTTCCCCGGCCTACCCGTTATTGTGCTCAGTGCTTACGTGGCTGGACGTTATGTGCAGGACCTACTAGACAGCGCGAGCGGCGCTGTTGGCTATCTTCTGAAAGAACGCGTAGGCAGGGTGTCGGATTTTCTCGGCTCGCTGGATCTGGTGGCGGCGGGTGGCGTCGTCGTCGATCCGGAAGTCGTCTCCCATCTCATGCACGCGAATACGGCCGGGGCAAGCTCCGGACCGCTTGCGCGCCTGACCGCCCGGGAGGGGGAAGTGCTCGCGTTGATGGCGGAGGGTCTCTCCAACTCGCAGATCGCCGAGCGCCTGGTGGTCTCCAGCGGAGCAGTGGCCAAGCATGTGGCCAACATCTTCCAGAAGTTGGACCTTGTCCCCAGTGAGGAGAATCGGCGCGTCAGAGCCGTTCTCGCCTGGTTGCAGCGGGAGTGACGAGGCCAGCGGCTATGAACAACCAACTCCCGTCGCTCGGCGGTACCTGCAAACGGGCGAGTTGCGGCGCGAGCGATGAAGCAGGAGGCTACGAGCCACGCCGAGTAGACACTCTTATTCTCAGTGTCAAAATCCCGTCCAAACGAGAACCTCCCGGTCTCGCCGAAGCGCGAAATCCGCATAATTCCGCCATTCTTTAAATTGAGTCAATCCAGATTAGCTCCGTTTGGACGGGATTTGGACATCTAAGCTCCGGAGCGTAGCCCCGCCCACGCAACACCAAGACTAGAGCCACGAGATGTGAGCACCATCCACCCCTAAACCACGACCCGCAGCAACGCATTCTGTCCGACCTCTTAGCTACCCCCAACCAACTAAAACAGCAACAAAACCGCACCACACCAACGAAAAACCCCACCAAAACAACACAGAATGACCTACAACCCAACGGACCAGCCCACCTCGACACCACCATCAACACACACACCCTGGGAAGACAGCATCTCAATACGCAAAGGCTGGGCCGGACGCCACCAAAAGTAACCCCAACACGCCGACAATAGACCCACATTCTGTCAATTAACCCGCCTTTAAGCCCCCGGCCCTGGCAAAACAACACCGAAGGCCCCGGGGTTCCTCCGAACCGCGGGGCCTTCGCCTTCTGTACACCGCCTGGGACTCGAACCCAGAACCCACTGATTAAGAGTCAGTTGCTCTGCCAATTGAGCTAGCGGTGCGCGCCAAGAAAAGAGCATACTCCCCGCTCCGGTTACCCGGCAAATCGACGGGCGTGCGGCGACTGTGAAGTCCTACACACGGTTCATTTGCCGTTGATCAACGTTGTTATGTCGGTG
This sequence comes from Actinobaculum sp. 352, assembly GCF_003957265.1. Taxonomy (NCBI): domain Bacteria; kingdom Bacillati; phylum Actinomycetota; class Actinomycetes; order Actinomycetales; family Actinomycetaceae; genus Actinobaculum; species Actinobaculum sp. 352. Next base: position 7,819 of record NZ_RQSN01000018.1, read on the forward strand.
GCGTGTGGCACGCTATAAGGGTGTCAAACCAGCCCAGCGCCACCCAACCCAGCGCTTTGAACCGTGCCCTCGACCGCCTTGAGGACGAGTATGGAACCGCTCCCAGCGCCGACGCCGTCTACGACGCCTTCACCGCCTGGGCCACTTCCACCGGGCGCCCGCTCTATCCGCATCAGGAGGAGGCACTGTTGGCGGCACTGACCGGTGACCACCTCATCGTCGCCACCCCCACGGGATCAGGTAAGTCTATGGTGGCGCTCGCCGCGGTCTTCGCCGGGCTTGCCGCTGGGCGCACCGCCTACTACACCGCCCCACTCAAGGCGCTTGTCTCAGAAAAGTTCTTCGAGCTGATCTCCGTCTTCGGCGCCGATAATGTCGGCATGGTCACCGGCGATTCGTCAATCAACGCGGATGCTCCGGTGGTGTGCGCAACGGCGGAAATCGTCGCCAATATCGCCCTGCGTGAGGGCGACGATGCCGGGATCGGTATCCTCGTACAAGATGAATTCCACTTCTACGGTGATCCGCAACGCGGCTGGGCCTGGCAAGTTCCGTTGCTCGAACTGCCCTCCACCCAGCAGGTCCTTCTCTCCGCAACCTTGGGAGACACCAGGTTTCTCGCCTCTGACCTTGAAAAACGCACTGGCCGCGGCGTGACGACCATCGCCGATGCGCCGCGTCCTGTTCCCCTGACCTTCTCCTATTCGATGGAGCCTTTGGGAGAACTGATCAAAGAACTCACCTCCACCCACCGCAGCCCCGCCTATATCGTTCACTTTTCTCAGCGGGATGCGGTCAGCCAGGCGCAGGCTCTCCTCCCCCTCAGCCTGACGTCCAAGGAGCAGCGCGCGCAGATCGCCACCACCATCGGTCCCTTCCGCTTCGGCAGTGGATTCGGTCAGACGCTGTCGAAACTGCTACGCGCCGGGATCGGAGTTCATCACGCCGGTCTACTGCCTCGCTATCGGCGCTTGGTGGAACGCCTTACCCAGGCCGGTCTCCTCCAGGTCATCTGTGGCACGGACACCCTTGGCGTAGGCATTAACGTTCCCATCCGCACCGTCGTTTTCACCTCGCTGTCGAAATTTGATGGCAGCCGTTCCCGCCACCTCACCGCCCGTGAGTTTCATCAGATTGCGGGCCGGGCGGGCCGAGCAGGTTTTGACACCGCCGGCGAAGTCATTGTGCAGGCACCCGAGCATGAAATCGAAAACGCCCGCGCGCTGGCCAAGGCAGGCGATGACCCGAAGAAGCTACGAAAGATCGTTCGCCGCAAGCCTCCGGAGGGAGCCGTGCTCTGGTCGAAGAAGACTTTCGAGCATCTGCGCGACGCACAGCCGGAGACCCTTACATCGCATATGCGGGTCAACCATGCCATGGTCCTCAATATCCTGCAGCGCCCCGGCGACGCCGTCGCCGCCGCAGTCAAACTCCTCACCGATAATCACGAGCCCAAAACCGCCTCGAATCCCCTACTCCGCCTGGCGGTTGAAATCTATTCGTCGCTGCATGCCGCCGGCGTACTGACCCATCACGATCTACAGTGGCAGAAAGAGCATCCCGGCGAATCCGCAGTCGACTTCGCCCGAGAGGTCCCAGAAGATTTCGCACTGAATTCACCTCTTGCGCCCTTCGCGTTGGCAGCGCTGGACATGCTCGACAAGGACAGCGAGGACTACGCTCTCGACGTACTCTCCATCATGGAGGCAGTACAGGAGAACCCCACCCCTGTTCTTTACGCGCAACAGCGCGCCGCACGAGGCGAGCTCATCAATCGCCTGAAGGCCGCCGGGGTCGGCTACGACGAGCGGATGGCCGAGGCCGATGCGATCACCTGGCCGCAACCCTTGGGTGAAGAACTACACGCGGCACTGGAGATCTATCGGCAGAGCAACCCGTGGGTGGCCGATTACGAGCTCACACCTAAATCGGTGGTACGCGAGATGATTGAGCAGGCCATGACCTTTTCCGAACTGATCTCCCGCTACGACCTGGCGCGCTCCGAAGGCATCGTGCTGCGCTATTTGACGGACACCTATAAGGCGTTGCGGCAGACCGTGCCACTGGAGGCGCGCACCGCCGAGGTTGATCGGATAACCCAGTGGCTCGGTTCCTTGGTGCGCTCCGTCGACTCCTCACTACTGGACGAGTGGGAGGCGCTGCGCGACGGCAAGGTCGTCAGCAACGAAATCGCCGCCCGTTCCGCCGACGCCGACGGGGGTACCCGCGAACTCGCGTTCGGTGCCGACGCCGACGGTCACATCGCCTTCACCCGCAACCGTCACGCGTTGCGCACCGCCGTGCGTAACGCCATGTTTCAGCGTGTTGAGGCGATCCAGCGCGAGGATTACGAACTGCTGGACGAACTGGCAGGTCCGGCGCTGTGGCCCGGCGCGCCTGTGTGGGACGGGGATGCCTGGGCCGACGCCACCGATCCCTACTTCGACGAGTATGAGGCAATCGGGATCGATACCGCCGCGCGGGGCGCGCACTTTCTGCAAGTCATCGACAATGTGGATGCTGCCGCGCTCGTGGACGCCGGAGTGCCGGAGGAAGCCGTGGAGAGTCTTCTTGCGGGGCACGGATCCGGGCGGCTCTGGTTGGTCCGCCAGATTTTCGACGATGGCGTGGGAGATGGCTCCTGGGGATTCTGGGGTCTGGTGGACCTCGACGCCTCTGATCTGGAGAACCGCGTGCATGTGGATATAGTCTCGGTTGGGGAACGGTAACAGCCCGCAGGAGAGGCACGAAGTACACAAGAAGAAGAGCACAAAAGATGGTAAGGAGCACAACGACGAACAGCGAAACGGCTCGCGCAGCGGCAAAGAACGGCGAAACGAATTGCTCCACGGCGAAGAAGATGGAATCAACATCATCCACGTCCATTGGCGCAACCGACACGGCGACGATATCAGCACGAAGGACGCCGAGTGGTGGCGCCTCAACGCCACAGTCGGCAGGCGCACCACAACCGACAGGCGCACCACAACCGACAGGCGCACCACAACCGACAGACGCGCGACAACCGACAGGCGCGCCACGACCGGTAGCCGCGCCATCGCCACCAGCGACCGCGCTACAGCCAGACGACGCGCCCCTGCCAGCGGGCGCGCTCGCGCACGATACAGCGGGTTCTATACCCCCTCTCAGCGACATCCCGCAACGCTACCAACGCCTGCGTGACCGGGTGTTGGCGGCCGAAGCCTCTGCCGGGCGGGAAGCCGGATCTGTCAGCATTGAACTGGCCGCAAAGTACCAGGCCCCCGAACGAGTTCTTGCCGCCTTGAGCGCGGGGGCGACTCTTTTCGGGCATAACATCATTCAACAGTTGGAGACATCCGAAGAGGCATTGGCTGCGGCCAATGCCTCAGCGCATCGCACGCATGTGATTGGACACGTGCAAAGGAACAAGGCGGGCAAGGCTTTGCGCTATGCCCAGTGCATTGAGACGCTTGACTCCTTCGATCTGGCGCAGCGGCTTGACCGCCTGCAGGCTCGACGTAGGGAAGAAGGCGCGGCGCGCGAACCGTTTGATGTGATGTTGCAGGTCAACTCCTCCGGCTCCTGCTCGCAGTTCGGAGTGATGCCCACTGCCATACCGGAGCTGGCTGGGAAGGTCGCCGAACTGCAGAATCTGCGCATCATCGGGTTGATGACCATAGGCGCCCACACCGATAACACCGCTGAAATTGCGCGTTCCTTCCGGGTGGTGCGCGAACTCGCCGAAGAATTGCGAGCAAACGGCCTGCCCACGGTCACGGAGCTTTCCATGGGGATGACGCAGGATCTTGAGATCGCAGTGGCCGAGGGCAGCACGATTGTGCGCGTCGGAACCGCAGTGTTTGGGCCTCGGCCCGCCGCCTAACCGGCGAGGTCTGGAGGCGAGGCGCCGGGCCGCGTCCTAACTCGTGCATCTGCGAGGACTCGTGCCACGGGCCGAGCGCGAGCTACCCGGTCAGGCCGACTACGAGCAAAGGCACAGCAACTACCGGGGACGCGAGCAACAACCCGGGCGCGCAGGCAACGCCGGGGATTAGCACGACGGGGCCGTATATCTAGTCAGTGACTATGGATTTGTTCCGCGTTTTTCGCTGATATCCGGGGTTTTCAAGGAGGCGTACGAATAACCCGGAGCAGATCCATAGCACCCACATTGATGACCGTCATGGCCGCGCCACCCGCCAACAACCCACCGGAGCAGATCCATAGCACCCCTGCATCAATTGCCGCGCAGGCGACGCCACCATCTACTCCTATGAATAAACCCGGAACCGACCCACCAGATTCAGTCACCACCTCGCAGAGTACCGGGATAGCGACTTGCACCCAGAGGTGATACCGGCAGATCGATCTCGCTTCCATCCGTCACCTTGGTGATCCAGGCGCAGATGCATCGGCATGTCAGCGCCTGGATCACGTACAGCCGTTAGTCGCTGCCTTCCGGCCCCTCCGTCGGTCCCTCCGGATGAGGTTCTATACCCGCACGCATGAGGCCAAACTCGTATCCCTCGGTCAGCGCTTCCCATGAGGCTTCGACCACGTCCGTGCCAATTCCGACGGTACGCCATGTGCGTTGCCCATCGGACAGTTCGATGAGTACTCGCGTCGTGGCCGCCGTTCCTTGATGGGTATCCAGAATGCGCACCTTGAAGTCAATGAGCTCGATACGTGTTAGATCAGGGTAAACGTTCTTCAAAGCTGTTCGCAGAGCTTGATCCAGGGCATCGACCGGGCCTACTCCTTCGCCGACGCGTACCAGGCGTCGTCCGCCGGCGTATAGCTTCACGGTCGCCTCGGAGAAGGTATCGCCCGCTGAAGCGCGCCCGCGCACAGTGGAGATATTTGATCGCCATGCCTCAAGACGGAAGTAACGTGGCCTGTTACCGAGTACCTCACGCACCAAAAGCTCAAAGGATGCATCCGCTGCGTCATAGGTGTACCCAGCCGCCTCGGCCTCCTTCACGCGTTGAGTGATAGCGCTCAGCTCGTCGGGACGCCCTGCCAGATCCACACTGAATTCGCGCGCCTTCAGCTCGATCGACGCCCGACCCGCCATATCGGAGACGAGCATACGCATATCGTTGCCGACGCCGCATGGATCGGTATGCTGGTACAGGTCCGGGTTAATGCGAATCGCGGAGGCGTGCAATCCAGCCTTATGTGCAAAGGCCGAGGACCCCACATACGGTTGCCGTGCATAGGGCGAAATATTCGTGATCTCCGAGGCGGCATGTGAAACCGCTGTCAGCGCGGCGAGCTGCTGTTCGCTGACCACCTCATAGTCCGTCTTCAGCGCCAGATTGGCGATGACCGTCAGCAGATTCGCATTGCCAGTACGCTCGCCGTAGCCATTAATTGTGCCCTGCACTTGGCGGCAACCGGCCTCGACTGCGGCAAGCGTGTTCGCGACGGCGCAGCCGCCGTCGTCGTGCGCGTGGATTCCCAGCAGCGGATCCGTGATTCCGCGTACCGCCAGGCGAGAACGCAAATCGGTAACCGTTGCACTGATATGGCCGGGAAGTGAGCCGCCATTGGTGTCGCAAAGGATCACCGCCTCGGCTCCCGCCTCGAAGCACACCGCTACAACCTCACTGGTGTAATCGGGGTCGAAACGAAAACCATCGAAGAAATGCTCGGCGTCAATCATCACGCGCCGACCTTGGCCCAGCAGGTACTCCACCGAGTCACGGGCCATGGCGAGATTCTCCTGCGGCGTCGTTCGTAGCGCTTGTTCGACATGGCGAATATCCGACTTAGCCACCAGCGTTATAACACTCGCGCCGGAATCAAGCAGACCCTGGATCTGGCTATCTTCCGCGACCGGCACTCCTGCCTTGCGTGTTGACCCGAATGCCGTCAGCGCTGCGGTAAGCGGCACTTCGGAAGCGGCACGGTAAAACTCCGTGTCGCGCGGAATCGCTCCCGGCCAACCTCCTTCGATGTAATCGGCGCCGATGGATTCGATCAGTGGCAGCAGCGCCAGTTTGTCGGCCACAGAGAGGTTGACCCCCTCCTGCTGAGCGCCGTCACGTAACGTCACGTCGTAGACGTCGATTTTCATTCTTTTCCTTTCGGCAACACCGACTGCACTGCGCGTGCAGCACGGCATGGTCCCCGCGAGGACCTGAAACCTGCCAAGTGCTCCCCGATCAGCAGCATACGAAGCATGCGGGCGTGAGATATACCGGCCGTACTCGGCATGCGGGCCGCCCGGACCGCTGTGCCCGCCCGGAGCTTGTTCCTGCGACACCCCGGCTGAACACACCCCACAGGGAACACGCCTCTCACCTGGCGCTTACTGCGCCGCATGCCCGCCATCGCCATGGGTTCGGCAACCCGTAACATACTCTCACGCCAAGCGATATAACCAGCCGAACCGATCTTCCGTCTCGCCAAGCTGAATGGCTGTCAACTCATCGAAAATGCCACGTGTCACCGTGTTCTCCGGGATGTCCACGTGGAATCCCTTGCCCGTGAGTGCACCAATCGCGGTCACCACCGCCGCCGTTCCGCAGGCGAACATTTCCGCCACATCGCCCGCGGCGATGGCATCAAGCAGCCACTGGAGGGAGATCGTCTCCTCGGAAACCGACCGTCCTTGCTCCCGCACTAGTTGAATAATCGAGGCGCGTGTTCCACCCGGGAGGATGTTCCCCGTGAGTTTCGGCGTCTTCAGAGAGCCATCGGCCATGACGACAAACACATTCATGCCACCCAGCTCATCGAGATTCGTGTTGGTGGCTGCGTCGAGGAAAAGCACCTCGTCGTATCCACCGTCGTGCGCCGCAACCTTCGGCAGCAGCGACGCCGCATAATTGCCTCCGGTCTTTACATCCCCCATACCGCCGGGCCCGGCCCGGTGATATGTTTCCTCCACCCACACGTTGATGGGTTGGAACCCGTGAGTGAAATAGGGCCCCGAAGGCGATGCAATCACCAAATACTCATAGCTCGTGGACGCACGCACCCCAAGGAAGGCTTCCGATGCGAAGACGAAAGGGCGTAGGTAGAGGGAGGAGCCGGGCGCATCGGGAACCCACTGGGCGTCCGCCCGCACTAGGCCAATAAGTGAGGCGACGAAGTCCTCATGCGGCAGTTCCGGAATCGCTAGACGCCGATTGGAATGATTGAGCCGTGCGGCGTTATATGTGGGTCGGAAGGTCCACACCGATCCGTCGGCGTGACGATAGGCCTTCAGCCCCTCGAAAACCTCTTGCCCGTAATGCAGCACCGCTCCGGCCGGATCGAGACTCAATGGACCATAGGGTTCGACGACCTTGTTATGCCACCCGTTTCCGACCGTCCACGTCGCATGGGCCATATGGTCGGTGAAGTCTACGCCGAAACCGAGGCGTTCCAAGCGCTGCGCACGCTCCGCGTCGGATGCCGGATGCGGATGAGGCTGGAGCGCCCATGCTCCAGCCAGCTCGTCCGCACTTGGCACTGCCACAGCAGCAGCTAGTTCAAGATCCGTTGGTGTATGAGTCGATGTCATGACAGTCCTTCTTCTTACGACTGTCTTAAGCTTACTCATATCTCCCGGACCGGGCGGGAAGGGCCGCATGACGAACCTTTGCAGGAGATCTAACCACTCGGGCAAGCCCTGCACCACGCTATCGTGCGGCGGTGCCCGTATTGAGCATATGGCCCGCGCTTCACGCCAAGCGCGCAGCGATAGCAGTACCGATCTCCACCGTTGATCGAGTCAAGGGCTGACCGGCAGCCGCCGCTTCCGCGCGTGCCGCCATATCGGCGTCGACCGCGGCCTCTATCCGCCGCGCACAGTCCGTATGGCCAAGATGATCCAGAAGTAGCGCCACGGATGAAATCGTCGCCGTCGGATCCGCCTTCTGCTGACCGGCGATGTCAGGAGCCGAACCGTGAATAGGCTCAAACATGGAGGGGAACGCGCCATCCGGATTGATATTGCCGGAAGCGGCGAGTCCAATTCCACCGGTGACCGCGCCCGCTTCGTCCGTGAGAATATCGCCGAAAAGATTGTCGGTGACGATGACGTCGAACCGGCCCGGATCCGTCACCAAAAAAATGGTGGCGGCGTCCACATGCAGATAGTCGACGGACACTTCGGGATACTCGGCGCCGACCGCTTCAACGGTACGGCGCCATAGATCGCCGGCGTTGACCAGCACATTGTGCTTGTGCACGTATGTCACCTTTTTGCGCGGGCGCGCGGCGGCCTTGGCGAAACCGTACCGCACCACGCGCTCCACGCCATAGGCTGTATTTACCGACACCTCGGTGGCGATTTCCTGTGGTGTCCCCTTACGCACGACACCACCATTGCCGCAGTACAAGCCCTCGGTCCCTTCTCGCACCACGAGGAAATCGATGTCGCCCGGGTTGGCCAGCGGCGTCGGCACGCCCGGGTAATACTTGTTCGGGCGCAGATTGACGTAGTGGTCGAGGGAGAAGCGCAACTTGAGTAGCAGCCCCCTTTCCAGCACTCCGGAAGGCACCGACGGGTCACCCACGGCGCCGAGCAGGATGGCGTCATGCTTCTTTATCGACTCGAGTTCATCATCCGGGAGAACTTCACCCGTGCGATGCCAACGTGTTGCGCCCAGGTCGTAGGTGGTGGTGCGCACGGACAGGTCACTGCCCGCGAGCGCCGCATCAAGAACCTTCAGGCCTTCGGCCACCACTTCGGGGCCAATACCATCACCGGGGATAACGGCCAGATCAATACTGCGAGTCATGCACTTACCTTATGGCGCTGATCAAGTAGTGGAATGCATGTCTCACAATTCGGCAATTGCGGCTACACACTAGCAGGGACACACTTGAACGCATCCGGTACCTGCCCAGCGGATTCTTAGAACGACGAAGCTCTGTTCCGGGCGCTTCATGTAGGGACTGCCCGCGAAGTTGTAACGGGTTTGGAGGCGGTTCCCTCGATGTGGATGCCCTTGTGGATGTTGGGTGAAACGCTGCAGGCGCAGGTCCCAGTAAAACTGGTCGGTCTTGTCGTGGCTGTAGTCCTTCAGGAGGTTTCAACATCACGCCGGGTGAAGATCTCAGGGGCTTGCCTCGGTATGGTGCTGTAGCGGGTCAACCACCGACATGCCTGCGGCTGGCACGTTAACGCGTCGGGCCAGTATCGTTGGCCGTGAGTGCTTCCCGCTTGAATGCGACATTGAATGACTCTGCTAGGGCGGTGTCGGCACTGGTGCCCACCGCCCCCCATCGACTGAGTAACACCAAGGTTTTTACATGCGGCAGCGAAGTCCTTGAGGGTGCAGACACTGCCATGGTCGGCGACTAAACCGGGTAGCGGCTCACCGGATCGTCTCCCCGGCGAAATACTTGGCCGCTTGCTGCAGAATCTCCCGCTCCCGGGTTAACTTAGCCTTCTCTGCCAGCAATGCAGCGTTCTCCGCTTCCGCGCGGGCGATCCGCTCCTGCGCCGACTCCTCAGTCGGCGTCCCGGCCCCGATCCTGTCCCCGTGGTCGCTCTTGGCCTTGAGCGGACTGGGGCCGGGCCCGTCCGGCCCGGTCTTCCTGCCCGTGCCGCCAGGGCGCTCAGCCACTGCTCTCAAGCGCTGCCCGGCGCCCCTTTCGGTTTCAGCCAGTCACCGTTCACCCTTGTACAGTGTCCTGTTACCTTGTTGGTGGTCCCGGGTGGTCCGGGACCGGGCCAGCCGCTTCCGGCATGATGTCGTGTCCCTGTCGTTTGATGATCCGGGGGGTGTTGTCACCGGTGGTGGCGGGCGGATGGTGATCGCT
>NZ_RQSN01000019.1:0-17244 GCF_003957265.1 Actinobaculum sp. 352
GCACCGCCCAACTCAATCCTGATCCCCTCCGCCTCCGGTACCAACTCATCAATAGCATCCGCAATCGCATCAAAATCATTAGCTGCCTTCTCCAAAATCCGCTGCATATCCCCCATATCATCAACCAAGGCCCGCCGCGACGCCGCCTCCGCATCACCCGCCTCACCAACAAACACCTCATCATTCACAAACCCGCCCAACCCCTCGGCAACCTCCGCATACCGGCGCGCCGTCGTCTTCAAATCCGCACTCGCCTCCCGCAACGGCCCACTCCGCCACGTCGCAATCTCCGCCACCGTCGCCACGACCCAGACTCCTTCATCTCAAGCCAACCGGTGAGAACCCACAACCGGCGAGCACCATTAAATCACCCCGAGACTACCCAACCATAACCCACAACACAACCCCCAGCACACAGCCACCCCAGCCACGACCGAACACCCCAGCACACCAGACAACGCCAAGCACCACACACCCGCACACAGCCACTCCAAACAACCTGGGCAAGCTCCTCGCCACCCAAGCACACTGACACCGGCACAACCGCGCCAACACCCACCCGGGCAAACTCATCCCAGCGCAAACACCCCACCCGCCCGCCGGGCACACCACCCCCAATGCCAAGAAGTGTCGGGATTTTCAAGAAACTCCGCCTATTTCACGACACTTCTTGAAAAACCCGACACTTCTCGCTGGCTCACCCACACTTCTCGCTGGCTCACCGACACTTCTTACAAGCTCACCCACGCGTTGCCGCCGCCCACCCCGCACGATCCGGGACTCCTGCCACTCCCCGCGCTAAGGAGTCCCGCAGCCGCCAGTGTGGCATCCCGCTGCCGCCAGGGCACCGCTAAGAGTGAGCCGACTAGCTCAGCACGGATGTAAAACTCACGCCGGAGCTCGCAAGGCCATGACCGGCGGGAGCCTCTCCCGGCTCACCATCCACCTGCACAACCCTGTTGTGCTCATCCACGAACACCACATGCGGCTGGTAGCTATGTGCGCTGGCGTCGTCGAGCAACGAGTAGGAGATCACGATGGCAACATCTCCCTCATGGATCAGATGCGCCGCTGCACCGTTCACGGTAATCTCACCGCTGCCGCGCTCACCGGGAATAACGTAGGTTGTCAGCCGTGCTCCGTTTGTTACGTCGACGACGTCGACCTCCTGCCCGGGAAGAATATCGGAGGCATCAAGCAGGTCGGCGTCGATGGTTATCGAGCCGACGTAGTTCAAGTCCGCTCCAGTGACGGTAACCCGGTGAATTTTTCCGGTCATCATGCGCCGCAGACGGACCGGAGAATTGGCAGATTCAGTCATGAAACTCGACCTCCATATTGTCGATCAGGCGGGTGCTACCCACCCAGGCAGCGGTTGCGAGTAATCCGCGTGATGCAGCCGCTTCTCCATCAATTTCCTCAAAAGTATCGGGATCCACGAGCGTTATGTAATCGATGCGCACGCCAGGTGCGGCTTCCAAATAGTCGCGAGCAGTCCGCAGTGTCACCGTCGGCGACGCGCCGTGCAGGGCGGCGTCACGCCCCAGCACTAGCGCCTGATTCAACGCCAGCGCCTCAATGCGCTGCGTCTCAGAAAGATAGGAGTTACGCGAAGAGAGCGCCAAGCCCGACTCCTCCCGCTGAATAGGCACCGCCCGAATCTCAAGCGGCATGTCGAGATCGGCCACCATGGTGCGCACCAAGGCCAGCTGCTGCGCGTCCTTCTGACCGAAGAAGGCCACCTGTGGCTGTACCAAATTGAACACCTTGTGGACAACCTGCAGAACCCCGGCGAAATGCGTTGGGCGCGTCTTACCCTCCAGCACCTCAGCCATGGGCCCTGGGTTGATACGCACCAGAGGCTCGCGCGGGTACATATCGTCCACACCCGGCGCAAACACCACCGCGACGCCCAGTGACTCCAGCAGTGCCAGGTCGGCATCCAGATCGCGCGGGTACGCTTCGTAATCCTCGCCCGGCCCGAACTGCAGCGGGTTGACGAAAATCGATACGACGACGTTCGACGCCGTCTCTCGCGCAGCGCGAACCAACGACAGGTGACCCTCGTGCAGGGCTCCCATCGTCATCACAAGAGCGACATCACCATCCAGCTGGGCGAGCGCGGCGTGAAGTTCATCTTTAGTACGCGTCAGAACTGCCACGCTTCAAGCGTACCGGTCGGTTAACTCGCCGGACGAGTTCGTGAGGGATCACTCGTACGTGGTCTACATCTCGCCGTATCGGGCAAACGCCTAGGACTAAAACGGACCACTTCTCCAAGGCTGTGCCACTAACTGGATGCCACGCTCGGCATCTCTCCGGTAGCTCCGGCAGCGGCCCTTTCAATCGCCTCGACCTGCTCGGGGCGCAAAAGGCGGCGTGCACCCGCTCGCTGCGCCGTCGCCGTCGCAAGCGCCTGATAGACCGGCGGAATATCCGCGAAATCACCAGTTGCCGCAAGCACACGAAAGGCCTCGGCGTGCTCCGCTACCGTTCCAACATCGCCGCGTACCACCGGACCGGTGAGCAGCGATTCACCTGAACGCAAAGCGCCGTCCAACGAGGCTTCAACGAGAGGGCGAAGATACTCGCCCGGGTTGTCGATGCCGACGGCCGCAAGCGCCCGCATTGCCTGCGCAACCAGCGTGACCAGATGATTCGCCCCGTGCGCTATTGCCGCGTGATAAAGGCCCCGATCCTCTTCCGCAACGGCAAAAGGAACCCCGCCCATCTCAGTGACTAACGCCTGCGCCACGGGCAGCAAAGTTGCCGGTCCGGTGACCGCGAAGGGGCAACCATTGAGGCGGTTGAGGTCAAGGGATGTGCCCGTGAAAGTCATAGCCGGGTGAATTGCCAGCGCCAAAGCTCCCGCTGCCCGAACAGGCTCCAACACCGAAGTACCATATCTGCCGACGACGTGGATCGCGAGGTGCCCGGGCCGGAACGCGCCGAGTTTGGCAAGACCTGCAACCAGCGGGGCAAGTTCGTCGTCGGGAACTGCAAAAAGCACGACGTCGGACACAGCAGTGATCTCCTGCGCCGAGAGAGCGGGAACCTGTGGAAGCATGGCGTCTAGGCGATCACGGCTGGCATCCGAGGATGCGTAGGCGCCCGTGATGGTGTGCCCGGTACCACGCAGCGCGGCGCCAAGCGCCACACCTACCTTACCGGCGGAAATAATGCCGATACGCAGCCGCCCGGCGCGCGAGGCCGCCTGGGATCGCGAATCAGTTGACATACACTCAGCTTAGTCCCGGTTCCACTCTGACCCGACCATTGCGGGCTTGCCCCGGCCAGCCATCGCTAGTTCTACTCTGACCCACCCATCGCGGCTCCACCCCGAATCCCCGCTCAGCCCCGCCGTGCGTTCTGAACAGTCATCCCTCCGGGACAGTCGTCTCTATCATAGCCGGGGCGCCAAGCTGTTGGGCTCACCGAGTCGATCATCTGCAGCATCGCCATCGCCAGTATTGGCTTGCGCGGAGCCTTCACCGTCGACTACACCAACGCGTATCCGCCACTGCTCCAAGCTCTCCCCGTCGGATATCGTTCGCCGATCAATTGTGCGCCGGTTCTCCTCCCACAAAAGGCGCTGTGCGTCGGCTAGGTCCATATGCCGCTGCGTCATTTCTCCCGGCACCTGTACGTAACAGAATCGCAATCCGGCCAATCCGAGCCAGCGGCTGAAAGGCCCGCGGACCAACGCCAAGGATTGGCAGTGTTCGTGCAGGATGATTTGCACTTGACGCCGCCACCGCCCGCGCCGCAGCACCGCAGCGGTGGAAGTAACCGCTATCGCCTCCGCCTGCCATCCAAGGGGGTTGAACCAGCGCGCGTTCCTGCCGGCGAGCATATAGTGTTCCGAATCTCCTGCGCCGTCGAGACTCTCAGCGAGGAACCGTTCAGCATCCTCCACTCCCAGGTCGGGAACGAAGCACCAGAGCATGCGCAGGACATCCTGCCGGGTCCCCGCGGGGATAGTCCATCCCCGCCGCCACGTGTCCACATCCAGCGCAGAACGTGCCACCACCACCTGTAGGCGCCACCAGTCAAAACGACGCCACAGTAATGGCTGAGATAGAATCACGGCATGGACCCGCCCCGGCAGGAGGGTACGTGCTTTCCGGGAGCCGAATCCGGCCCGCACTTGCACTCCGGCAGGAGCAAGGCGCACCTCACAGCCCCACTTTCTCGCCACGTTGCCTAACCCGTTCCATAAGGCGGTCGCCAGAATAACAAGCAGGGGGACAATTGCCGTCACGGAGAAGGCATCTGCCAACCAGAGTGAAAAAAGGACCGATAGCACGCCCACCACCGCAGATCCCGACAGCAGCGATGTCACAACCAATCGCCCGGTCGGTAACCGGTAGGTGATGCGCTCGGAGGTATCGTCCAGTTCCACGCTCTCCGGAATTCGTATGGTTTCTCCGGCCCGTGCCTGGGCGCTGACATGCAGAATCGTCGCGCGTAGCGCTTCACAATCGGCGCGCCGCAGCAAACCGAGCTCGATCGTCTCCGCGCCCGCACTTGCGACCAGTACGCTTCCCTGCCCGATCAACCGGGCGAAGAAGCGCTGCGTAACGTCCACTGTTTGTACACGATCCCAGCGCATGTGCAGGTGTCGCTTAATCAACACGCCACGGCGCAAGTGAATGCCATCTTCAACCAGTGCGAACCTCGTGAAATGCCAGATGACTGCGCCGCATACCGCTGTTACCGCACCGACGGCGGCAAGGATCCCAACCGCACGCCAAATCCAGACGGTGCCGAGGTGAATCAGCCAGTCCCACACATCCGCATAGACGCTGTCGCCTTCCAGGAAGCCCTTGAAAATGGCGAACAGGGCAACAACTACAAATCCCCACAATTTGGCCACGGAGCTGAGCGGAGTCGCGTACGAAAATGACCGCCAGGCATCGGCCGGTACCGCCTGTGCCGCAGGGTTATCACCCCGATCAGCAGCGCGGCCTCGACCGGCGCCCATTGCCGGATTCGGATCTCCGATCCGATTCTCGCCCGGCACGGCATTGTCTCCAGAGTTCACAGTCCCTCCATCCGGGACGATCCGAGCCCGGTGAGCTTCTCACGCAACCGTTGCGCTTCGGCGACCGTCACCCCGGGGATTTGCCCATTCGAGGCCACCGACGCGGTCGTCAACTGCACCTTGGCCAAACCGCGCCGTGCAAGTAGCGGCCCCGCCGTTACGTCCACGTGTTGCATCCGCCCGTAGGGAATGACATCTAGGCGTTGCCACATGACACCGCGGCGGATCACCAGCTCGTTGTCGAGTTCCGCATAACCGATGGCACGCACCTGACGCGGCAACAGGGCACACCGCCATCCCACAACGATCACGAGAAGTGCCGGAAAGACCCATGTCCACGGATAGCTGCCCCACAGAGTCAGGCACAGCGCGACAAGCCCGGCGAGCAGCGGGATCGCGGCAGCAATCCACATTTGGAGGCGGACGGCGATCAAACCAGGGTCAACGGGCCGAAACTCAAGCCCCTCTCCGAGTGGCGTTCTGGTCATGTCTACAGTGTAACGAACGCGCGCCTGCGCTTCCCCAGCCGTCCGTGCCACCGCGCCAGGACACCTCATAAACTACTGCAAGACACCACGTTCCGTCGGCCTGCGGCTGCCGCCATCCCCAAGCGCACACCAAGCCTCCACAACGACGCCAGCTACCACGAGCAGCAGACTCGCCACGGCGGTCCACAGGCTCGCCGTCGCCTGCCAATGCAAATACGCGGATCCGCGATCCTCCATGCACGCCACGGCAAAGGCTCCTGCCGCTCCCGCAAGTAACGCACCGGTCCGGCTGGATGCCTGGGCAAGGGCGGCAACAGGAGCCGACTGAAGTGCGGAGAGCCGACTCCGCCTCCCCGCACGGCCGCGCCGCACCTGCCAGCCAAGGGCAAGCAAGAATACGGCAGCCGCAGCGACAACAACCGGCAGGAGTAACGGCAGCCGCACCAGGGGAACCCCGCCCGCGAACATTGCGATTGCGAGAAGGGCGCCCAGTGCCACGCCGACAACTGCACAGCACACCAGCATCCACCACGTAGTGCGCCGCATTAGCACCTAACCCTCAATCGCGTTCCGCCTTCGGACCGGAAGGGGCCCGCCCAGCGCTGCGAGTGTCCGCCTCATGTGGCGAGGCCGCCTCATGCACCGCGGGCGGTTCGCCACCCGCAGGGCCGCTGGGCCGCTCAGATTCGCCCGGCAAGCTTCCATCACCGGAACCGACGGCTGCGTTGTCCAACTCGGTTGGCCCGGCAAAGCGGTCAGCACCCGCCTCTGCTGCATACAGCCTTTCGATCCGCTCGCGAATAGGCACTCCGCCCAGGGAAGCGTCCGGTTCAATGCGCGCCCAGGGCTCCAACACGAACAGGCGCCATGCCGCCCGCGGATGCGGGAGGAGCAGACGCGGATAGTCGGAATCGATACCGGCAAAATCGATAATGTCAATATCCACCCGGCGAGCGCTCCACCTCCCGTGGCGCACTCGCCCGCACCGCACCTCGATGCGTTGCAACTCATCGAGCAATTGGAGTGGCGACAACGCGGTGTCCAGGGCCAACACCGCGTTGAGATAATCAGGTTGCGGCGCCTGCCCGGGTGCAATCTGTGCCTTTGTCAGCATGAACGGCGAAACGGCGGTCACGTGCACGTCGAGCTCACGGATCAGCGCAATGGCATGGTCAAGCGTGGCCCGCCGCTTTCCGAGGTTCGCGCCGAGGGCGACGACGGCGTGCCGTATTCCGGCATCGTCGTCGAGAAGCGGTCCGCGACGCCGGAGGGTCACCGAGGCGTCGGCAAAAGGAACATCAACCGGCGCTTCCGGTTTGTGGACAGTGACTTCCACTGAGAGCGCGCCGCGCCCCAGGATCCGGTCGGCGATGCGCTGTGCCAGGGTCTCAATAAGAGCGGCGTGCTCGCCGGTAATCACTGCCACCGCGTCGCGCGCCGCATCACCATAGGAGATTGTCGACTCAAGCGCGTCGTGCTGCCAACCTGCACGCACATCAACTTCCATGGCAATATCCACAACGAAACGTTGCGGTGTGGAGTGTTCCTCCGGATACACGCCATGGCATCCCATCGCCGATACACCGCTAATACGAACCGTGTCAGTCATTGGATGCCTCCTTTTGCCGCCCGGCCGCACGCAACCGAGCCTCGGTGAGCACAGCGGCACGTGAGGCCGCCACGTCATGCACTCGTACACCCCACACGCCCAGTTGTGCGAAGTAGCTGGTCAGCGCGGCCGTCGCCGCGTCTCGATCCTCCGGCTCACCACCGTCAGTCACCTCGGCCAGAAATCGCTTCCGTGACACACCGACCAGCACCGGCGCTCCGAGTGCTAGCACCGCTTCCATATGTGCAGCCAGATCCCAATTCTGGTGCGCGACCTTGGCGAAGCCGAAACCGGGATCCAGTATGATCTGCTCGCGCCTGACTCCCGCGGATATGGCACGTTCCATGGCCGCAGCCAGTTCTGCAGCCACCTCTTCTGGCACCGAATCGTACTCGGCCATGCTATCCATGCTCTGTGGCATACCGCGCATATGCTGCATGATGTACGTACACCCGGTAGCCGCGACCGCCGAGAACATACTCGGGTCGCCAGCCCCGCCGGTCACGTCGTTAATGATCGATGCTCCGGCATCAGCCGCCCGCCGAGCCGTATGGGCGTGGTAGGTGTCAACCGATACCACCGTCTCTGTTTGTGCCAGTGCACGCACCACGGCACCGATGCGATCCCATTCTTTCTGGGCCGACAACGGCGTAGCGCCGGGTCGAGTCGATTCTCCACCGATATCGATAATATCCGCGCCCTGCCTGATCAGTTCATATCCCCGTGAAATGGCATCATCGACGTTCATCCATGCTCCACCATCGGAGAAAGAATCCGGGGTCACGTTGAGGATACCCATCACAAGGGTCCGGCCCGGGTATCGAGGAACTCGAGTCACTGCCATATCGCCTCTCGCTTTCGTCCGTCTGGTCGGATGGCATCACCACTACGGCGTCGCCTCATCGCCGAAGCCACCGGCCCGAACACCTTCCGCGCTACTGCGAGTTGATCAGGCTCATGGCCTCCGCACGGGTGGCGGAGTTGCGCATAATGCCACGGACCGCCGAGGTGATGGTCCGTGCCCCCGGTTTGCGAACACCGCGCATTGACATGCACAAGTGCTCCGCTTCGACGACGACGATGACGCCACGTGCTCCTAGTTTACGCACAAGTGCGTCTGCAACTTGGGACGTCAGACGTTCTTGGACCTGCGGACGCCGCGCATAGCCCTCAACCAGCCGCGCGAGTTTGGACAAACCGGTCACCTTCCCGTCCACACCCGGTATGTATGCCACGTGCGCCACTCCGTGGAAAGGCAGCAGATGGTGCTCGCACAGGGAATAGAGCGGAATATCCTTGACCAGCACCATCTCCTGATGGCCGATGTCGAACTGTGCCTCCAGCACCTCGTCGGGGTCGGAATGCAGTCCGGACAGCATCTCACGCCAGGCACGCGCAATCCGCTCCGGGGTATCCCGCAGACCGTCACGCTCGGGATTTTCCCCGATGGCGAACAAGAGGTCCCGTACCGCGCGACGGACGCGCTCTTCGTCGTATGCGCGCACCGCTCCGGCTGGAGTGTCAGTCATCGCGCACCTCGGTTTCGGCTCCGGCAGCCCCCACCTGCTCGGTAGAAGACGATTCCCACTTCCGCCGCTGCGGCGCCAGCCGCACGGCGGCGAAGATCTCTGTCAACTCGGCCTCCAGCACCGTTTCTTTCTCGAGTAAACGCTGTGCCAAAGTATCCAACACGTCGCGATTCTGCGTGATGATACTGCGCGCCTCCGCATGGGCGTCGTCAATTAGATGCCGCACCTCGACATCTATTTGCCCCGCCAAGGCGTCAGACAGAATTGGTTGGCCTTCGCCCGCTCCCGCAGTAAGGGGATCACCCTCGGAGGTGACGGTACGTACCGGCCCGATACTGGAGGTCATACCGTATTCGGTGACCATGCGGCGTGCCACCGACGTGGCCTTCTGAATATCGTTGGCCGCGCCGGTGGAGGGGTCGCCGAAAATAATCTCCTCGGCCGCACGGCCTCCCAATGCGTAGGTAATCTCATCTAACAGTTGACTACGAGAGTGCGAGTAGCGGTCCTCCTGCGGCATGACCATCGTGTACCCGAGCGCACGACCGCGCGGCAGAATCGTCACCTTGGTCACCGGATCGGTGTGGTGCAGAGCGGCGGCAGCAAGCGCATGCCCAGCTTCGTGGTAGGCTGTCATACGTTTTTCTTCGGCATTCATCACCCGCGAGCTGCGCTGCGGCCCGGCGAGCACCCGGTCGATTGCCTCATCCACATCGTCTTCAGTGATTCGCTCGTGTGAATTACGCGCCGCCAGTAAAGCTGCTTCATTCAGGATATTCTCCAAGTCGGCGCCGGTGAATCCAGGGGTGCGGCGGGCAACTGCCGCCAGATCGATATCGGCCTCCAGGGGCTTGCCCCGAGCATGTACCGCAAGAATCGCACTCCGCCCGTTGAGATCGGGGGAGTCCACGGCGATCTGCCGATCAAAACGCCCGGGGCGCAGCAGCGCAGGGTCAAGCACATCGGGCCGGTTCGTCGCCGCGATCAAAATGACATTCGCACGCTCGTCGAAACCGTCCAGTTCTACCAACAGTTGGTTGAGAGTCTGCTCGCGTTCATCGTTGCCGCCGCCAATACCGACCCCACGCCCGCGGCCGACGGCGTCGATCTCGTCCACGAAAACGATAGCCGGAGCCTGCTCCTTCGCCTTATTGAACAGCGAGCGAACGCGCGAAGCTCCCACTCCCACAAACATCTCTACAAACTCGGAGGCGGAAATGGTAAAGAAGGGCACGCCTGCTTCTCCGGCAACCGCCCGGGCAAGCAGTGTCTTCCCGGTGCCGGGCGGACCATACAGGAGGACGCCACGTGGGATTTTCGCCCCCAGAGCATGGAAACGCTCCGGCACTCTAAGAAACTCGGTGATCTCCTGTAGTTCGGCGACGGCTTCGTCCTCTCCGGCGACGTCGCCGAAGGTGACGTTTGGCCGATCCCCCTCCGGTGTGCGGCGGTCACGTAAATTGCCGAGCCCTCCCAACCCCGACTGCATTTGCGAGGTGATGAACACGAAGAAGGCGACAATGATGAGCAGTGGCACCGCCATGACGACGATTGACGACCAGATCGAGTCCACCGGCACCACCGAGTTGTAGCCGCGGGTTGGCTTGGCCGTAGCGACTAATTTGGCGATCTGATCCGCCTGCGCATCCACGTATTGGAATGTCACCCGTGTACCGACAGAGTGGGTTTCACCCTTCTCATCCATGGATTTTGTTGGCGCCGTCAGCCAGAGCCGCACCTGCTGGGTGCCGTCGGTTATCTCGGCGCGCGTGATCTTCGCCGTTTCCAGTAGTGCGATCCCTTCGGAGGTGGTAACCGATTTGAAACGACGCGCGTCCGAGGTCACCCACAACGCAACCACAACTGCGACGACGGCGGCCACCACAGTTACGGTGAGAAGACGCAGACGAAGGCGACGTCGTTTCGCCTTGTCATTCTTTCCCTGCTTGCCACCTCCACCATGTTCTAAGGACCGACCCGCCTGAGATTCCGGATCGGCTTCCTCCGGCTTGCTGCCCGCGGGTTGATCGGAGTCAACGACACCCGGGCTCTCTACCGATGTCGGGGCACCCGTTGTAGCCACCGCTGCTACCTTCCCCTCAGCCTCGGTGTGGGCGGTTTCCTGTGTCATTCAGCCTCCGTAGACGTGCGGAGCTAGCGTGCCGACAAAGGGCAGATGCCGATACCGCTCCGCGTAATCGAGGCCGTAGCCGACCACGAACTCGTTAGGTATGTCAAAGCCTACGAAGTCTACCGGCAGATCAACAACCGCCGCATCCGGCTTGCGCAGCAAGGTGGCGATGCGTACCGAGTCGGGCTCCCGCGATTCAAGATTGGATTTCAGCCAGGAAAGCGTGAGGCCCGAATCAATGATGTCCTCGACGATAAGCACATCACGCCCCTGAATGTCCGTGTCTAAATCCTTGAGGATACGCACCACACCGGAGGACTTCGTACCCGAACCGTAGGAGGAAACGGCCATCCAATCCATCGTCACCGGGGTGTGGAGCTTGCGCGCCAAGTCTGCCATTGTCATAACAGCGCCCCGCAGCACGCCTACAAGAAGAACCTCCTTTCCCTGATAATAGTCGTCGATTTGCGCGGCGACGGCGTCGAGTCGCTCGTCGATTTCCTGGGCGGTCAATAGCACCTTGGCGAGGTCTTCGCCCATATCCCGTGCGTCCATATGAACCCTCTAACGTCCCTTCACACGTCCTGCCGATGGCCTGTCCACCGGGTCAACACCTTCCAAGCCTACGCCGTCGAAGCAGATCCGCCCGTCTCTTTGCACAGCACGGACACCACCGGGCAGATCAATTCCGCGTCCACCACCGGCACCCATCACCAGATCATCCAGGTGGGCAAGGTGCCATGTGGAGAGCTCTCCGGCGCGGGCCCCTGCAGCCAGCGCTGCCAGGCGAAGCACGCGTGTACGGATTGCCACCGGCAGGGTCCGTAGGTATGTGATGGCGAGCTGCCCGCCCATTCCTGTGCTCTCGCGCTGCGCCCACACGTCGAGCGCGGTACCGTCGTCGCGCAACTGTCTCGCCGTCCGTCCAAGCGCACCCACAACCCCCGGACCGAGGGCTCGCGAAAGCTCTGGAAGCACCCGGTGGCGGATTGCGCTGCGCCGTAGCACCGTGCCATCGGCAGCCCGCCAATTCGAATCAAGGTCGTTCGTCGGATCATCTACCCAGTCAATATCTGCTGATCGCAATCCGTCCCGCAGATCCTCACGCTGGAGTTCCAGGAGTGGACGGAGGGCGATCACATCTTCTGCCCCCGGCAGCGCTCCGACCACCGGCATCCCCCATATCGAACGTGCCCCCGCGCCGCGTGCCAGGCCGAGCAGCACAGTCTCCGCCTGATCGTCGGCCGTATGACCGAGAAGCACCACAGCCGGGGCCCCGTCCGTGCCCGCCAACGAACGCGCCGCATCCGCCAAAGCTGTGTAACGGGCGGTGCGCGCCGCTGCTTCCGGACCTCCGGGTCCGGATACGTCTACGGTTCGGACCAGTCCTTGTTCGACGCCGTATTGCACCAACCACTCGGCCACCTGCTCAGCCTCGGCGCGCGAATCAGAACGCAGCCCATGATCCACCGTCAGGCTCACCACCGGAAAGCCATTCCGTGCCGCAACGAAAAGCACAGCCTGGGCGAGTGCCATGGAGTCGGAGCCGCCCGATACAGCTAGTAGTAGTCGGCGGCCGGTCGGCACATCGGCGTCAGACAAGGCCTGCCACACGGCCCTGCGAGCAGCGGCCACCACCGGATGCGGACCACTCATATCAGCTAAGCACCCGGTTGATCCAGGCCTGCGGAGAATCGATCTCGCTGCGGCTGGGAACGTTCAGCGGGTCTTCCCACACCATGTTCAGCCCCTCATGCCCCACCTCGTCGACCACGGCGGCGACGAATGCCACACCATCCGAATACTGGGCGAGCTTCGCGTCCAGTCCAGTGATATGGCGTACGAGTTTCTGCAAAGGGTTTGCTGCGTCGCGACGGCGGCGCAGCGCGGCCATTAGGCGGCGCCTGCCAGGCAGGACGGCATAGGGCACATGGTTCATCACGTATTCGGCATGCCCTTCCAGCAGGCTCATCACTGCGGCGATCTCCGCGCCCACACCCGCATCGAAGTCAATTCGTGCAGCGTTTTCGTAAGTTTCGAGTAGCCGGTGGGCGCGAGAGAGCAAATAGTCCAGCAGCCAGGGCGCGGCGTTGAACTGCACGGCATGGGTCAGTTCATGGATGCACACCCACAGCGCAACATCGCTCTGCTTGAGATCGAAGTCCTTGGCGAACACGTGTAGATTCGGCGCCACCAGCAGGAGCCGTCCCGGTAGGCCGCAGAAGGGATCGTACTGGCCGAGAACCGAGCGGGAAAGCGGAGCCAACCCGGCTGCAAACTCCACCGCCTGTAATCGGGAGGACAACGGGCCCGCCGACTGTTCCAAATATGGTTTGAGCACGGATCGCGCAGACTGTGCCGTTGCAACCGACCAACGCGAACGATCTACTACGTACACGGGAGTGTGTGCTGCAGCGTGCGCGGCTTCACCCAGCCCGGTTACATCTCCGACGATCCTCGGGGCCTTCGTCGCCTGCGAATGCAGTTCCGCCACCAGCGCTTCGCCGTCGCCCGGCTTGATGGCAGGAAGTCGGCCGGAAAGCAACGCCGATACCTGCCCCACAATCCGCGTATTCATTTCTGCCATGGACCTACCGTACCGGTTTCCCGCCCTCGACAACGAGTTCTTCGCTCCGCGCCATACTGCGAGGCAGGGTCATCGAGAGCAAACCCACCGGCGGCCCCGGTCTGACCCTCGCATTCTGCGGCGAAAAAGCTCCCGCCTCACAATCGGGCAACGGATGTCATGAAGTCATCGATGGCGCGTCGCGCCTGCGTCACAGTTCCTTCCTCTACCTGGTCTATCAACACGGAGAATTCGAGCAGTCGCCCATCCGTGGTCAGGAGGAATCCGGATAACGACGCCGCCGTGGTCAGTGTTCCCGTTTTCGCATGGATGCGCGCACCCATATCCTCGCCGCCGTAGCGATCATCGAGTGTTCCGGATAGCCCGCTCACTGGCACCCCGGACGCAATGCTCTCCAGTACGCAACCATCGCACCGGTACACATTGTCCACAATCTCCAGCAGCAATCCGGTTGTGAGTTTGTTCGACGGCGACAGTCCGGAATTGTCTGAAATGACAACGGAATCAAGGCCATAACCGAGTTCGGTCAGCGCCTCGCGTGTCGCCTCAGCCGCACCTTCGAAGCTCCCTTCCTTCCCGCGTTCAAGCGCGACCAGGTGCCCGAGAACGTCCGCAGTCGTGTTGTCGGAATCTGTCAGTGCAAAATCGACGAGCTCCCGTACGGTGGCACTGCGAACCTCCGCCAGCTCATCGGCGTCGTCCGGCGCAGTTTCACGTCCCGATACTGTCACCTCGATCCCTTGCTGTGTCAATGCGTCGGCGAATATCTGCAGTGCTGACAAGTCGGCATCGCGCGTATAGGCTCCCACCTCGTTGCGCGACTGCATCACCGCAATAGGACGCATCTCCATGATGTAACCCGTATCGGAACCCGTGATATCCGGATGGTAAAGCGGGCCGGAGAAAAGCGAGGAGTCCACCGCTAACGTCACACTCGTTACTCCCCGTTCTTTCAGCGCGGCAGAGGTATCGCGCGCCAGGTCTCCCAGCCCGGACCGCCCCTTGACTGCCGCCGAGTCTCCTTCTGCAGCGGCTAGCAACGTGTCACCGCCGCCCACGAGGTAGACGGTGGTGCCGGAGAGTTTCGTCGTCGTCGGCAAAGTTGTATCGGGGCCGAGAGTCTCCAACGCAACGGCGGCGGTCACCAACTTCATATTCGACGCCGGCGTGCGCGCCTGGTCGGCGTTATGCGAAACGATAGTCTCTCCCGTCAGGGCGTCAGACATCTCGACGGAGACAACGCCGGTGACCCGTGGATCTGCCTCGAGCTCGGCAATGGCCTCTTCAATATCACCGGCCGATGGAATTGGAGCGGCGGCGTCGAAAGAGGGCAACACTGGGTTGGACACAACGGTGTTCACACTCGGATACGGCAGGGGATCCGGAACGGTAGCACGCGTTGTGAGCATACCCGGGGTAAGATCGTATGCATCCGCAACAAGGTACCCGGCAACGAGTGCCAGCACGGCAGAGAACGCCACCTGTGTTCGTCGTTTCACAGGCCAAGTCTCGCACAGTAGACCTCGGCCCGTGGTCTCTACGGCGAGTGAGCCAAGGATGTCCCGTCGAAGGAGGAGACGCAAATGCTTGAATTCGATGTCACCATCGAGATCCCGAAAGGCAACCGGAACAAGTACGAACTGGACCACAAGACAGGGCGAATCCGCCTGGATCGCATGCTGTTCACCTCAACGCGCTACCCGGACGATTACGGTTTTATCGACGACACGCTTGGTGAAGACGGCGACCCGTTGGACGCCCTCGTACTGCTGGAAGAGCCGACATTCCCCGGCTGTGTGATCCGCTGCCGCGCACTGGGAATGTTCCGCATGCGCGACGAGCACGGCGGCGATGACAAGGTTCTTTGCGTCCCTTCGGGGGACCAGCGAGCGTCCTGGCGCACGGAGATTGAGGATGTCAGCGAATTCCACCGCCTCGAAATCCAGCACTTCTTCGAGGTCTACAAGGACCTCGAACCGGGTAAGTCGGTGGAAGGCGCCCACTGGGTAGGACGTCTCGAGGCCGAGGCGGAAATCCAACGCTCCTACCAGCGCGCGATTGACCAGCACTATTACGAGCACTGATTCATCGCTTGCGGCGGGCGGCGGGCGGCTTTGCTCGGTGTAGGGCCTTGACTTTCATGGCGCGACAGTGATGCGCACCCTCTGACTGTCGCCGATGCGGTCTAGATGTAGTCTAGCGGTCGCCGACGTAGCCCCATGACCTTCCGTACCACCGACTTCTTCCATCACAGGGCCTCTTCATCTTCCGCAACATACACCCGCTTCGCGGCACGCGTCCCACAGACAGAGCAGTCCCAAATGGCTGAGGGTGCCCCACAGATACGTGGGGCTGTTCGTCCTCTGCGACGACGGCCTTACCGGACCGTCCGGCTGCTCCACGGATATGTGGGACCGTAGCACCCGTTCGGCCAGTCTATTGTTGTTGTTCGTCTTCGCGGGGTGGCCGCCAGTACAGGAGGGGGCGGGAGAACATTTCACGACGGGTGGCTTCCTCGGCCTCACGCCGCTCACGCTCACGGATGCTCTCGGCACCATGGCGACTCAACCACACCGCATCCAAACGCTTGAGCGCTTCCTCCTTGCGGCGTTCCTCTTCCTGCGGATCCGGAACCTCCCGACCACGCATAGCAAAACGCACCTCCGGACTCCACTTCCGCTCCCGCTCATCCTTCTTCCGACCAGCACCACGCACACCCGCACCACGCACACCAAACTGCTGGCCCTGCGCTCCACGAACACCAGCCCCACGGACACCAGTCTGCTGGGCCTGCCCGCCACGCACACCCGTTCCAGCACGACCCGTCCCACGGCCAGATTGCTGTGTCTGCCCGCCCCGGACGCCGCCCGTACCGGCTCCACGGCCAGTCCCAGCACGACCACCAGCAGGCTGTCCACCACGAACACCGGTTCCACGACCAGACTGCTGTACTTGACCGCCGCGAACGCCCGTCCCACGGGCACCTGTTCCGCGGGCACCGGTCTGCTGGGCCTGACCACCACGAACGCCACCCGTGCCACGCATACCGGCCTGTTGTGCTTGGCCGCCACGCACACCACCAGCACCGCGTGCCCCGGTCCCGGTTTCTCTGGTGGCGGTGGCTTGTTGGGGTTGGCCTGATAAGGGGATACGGGTGGGGCGCATGCCCATCTGCTGCGCATTACTCCACCGCACACCAGATGCCGCACCACGAGCCAGCCCAGCCGCACCAGCAGCACCCGCAGCCGCAGCCCCAGCACCACCCGTGGGGTTGTTGTTGTCTTGGAAGGAGAGACGTCCGGCTTCCCGGACCCGGTCCATCAAATCCCCTCCACCCGGACCATACAAGTAGCGTGCCTCCGCCGAATCAGCTCGGATCATCCTGCCTTGTGGAGTACCCACCATGCCTTCGACACGCTCACCCGCATACCACGAAAACATCCACGCCAAACTCCCAGAAACACCCACACCCGCCGCAACCGCACCCACCGACGGAACAACAGACCCACCACCATCCGACACGTCTAGGTCTGGGTCCGTGTCTGTCGGGCGGCCCTCCGCCAACGCCGCCGCATACGACGCACCACCATCAGAGGGCAGGCCCGTCACCGACGAATCCACACCAGACAACGGTGGCGCGTAGGTGACATAGGACCGTGGCTCGGCCTTCTCACTCCTAGGCAGCATACGAATCGCACGATCCACCTCCTCACCCACATAATCCACCATCCGCCCAGCTTTCTCCTCATACCCACTATCCCGAGCCTCATAGGCGGCAGTGACATGACTCATACGTGCGTCAATAACCGGTGTTGTCAACCCCGTCGGATCCGCAGACTGCACCCGATGCATCGCC